>CAZGJY010000038.1:0-8108 GCA_964525725.1 uncultured Methanosarcinales archaeon
CTCGTACTTCGTCGATTCACAGAACAAGTTCGAGCAGCTTGCTGCGACGACTGCGCTTGTGAAAGAGATCCGTCTGCAGAATCGCCAATTGCTGCTCTCGTCTGGTGCAGATCCGCCGTTCCTGGTTCTTCTCAATATCACGACGCGCCATCGCGAAGAGATACTCAATTCGCCAGAATCAGGCGAGCCATCGGTTGATCAATCAAATAGTCAATCCGCCGACTCAGCGCAAGGCGATGCAAATAATACTAACATCCATGGAACTCGTGTGACGCAAGAAGATCGTTCTACGGTGACTGTTTTGTCGCGATTGCAGAACTCTAACTCCGGTTCTGTTGGCTCTGATTCCTCGATGGGTAACAATGCGCTGTCTGATTCAGTAATAGATGGCAGTACAACAAATAGTAGTAACTCAACCACTTTAGTTGATGCTAATGCGGGCGAAAATAATGTGACTGAGGCATCTGCTATTTCTTTGGAGCCACTGAACTCGTCAGCGCAGACTCCTCTCGAGACTTCAGCAATCTCGACAATTTCTAACATTACGTTCTACTCTCGTCATGGATTGAATGCGTCAAGTGTAGCGAGCGCGATCCCAGACGGATTGACATATCCTGATGATATCAATACGCTTCTCGGTGTGAAATATCTTTTCGTTCTTATCCAACTCATGCTTGTGTTCAACTTTTTCTCGGCGCTGCTAGGAAATTCGTTCTTCGAGGAGAAACTCAACTATCGTAGCAGCCTGCTCTTCAGCGCACCGCTGCCTCGACGATTCATCGTCATCGGCAAATTGTTGCCGTATCTCATCTTGTCGTTCGTATTCTCGTCAATTCTCGTCGGATTGCAATATCCATATCTGCTCGCACAGCCATTGTTCTATTTCCTCGTCCTTGTGATGGCGCTCGTCTACTTCTCGCTGAGTTTCCTCAACGGATTGCTCGCACGCAGCAACAAGGAGTATTCGTTCCTCAATGTTTTCACGACGTCAATCCTCTCGTTGTATCTGCTCATCCCTGCGTTCATCGCAAACTATTCGACGCTCGGTTACGCGTCGCTGCTCACGCCTATATTGCTGCTTGCGCAACAGTTGCCAGTATCGCTCTCGCTCGTCCTTTTCCTCGGAACGATCTACGCTGCGCTTGCTGCGGTGATTTTCATCATGGGTTCGGCGCTATGGAATTTCGAACATCTCTACAAGTATGAGTCGCCGCTCAAGAAAATAATGTACATTATCCGCACGAACACAAAAAGTGCATGGCAATATTTTGTCTACGGTATCTGTTGTGTTCCGTTCTTATGGCTCGCGGAAATCATTCTCATCGCGCTCTTTTTGGTCGTTCCGCTGCAGAATAAAGTATTCTTGCTTCTCTACGGCGCGGCATTATGCGAAGAATTTGTCCGCACGCTCGCGAGCCGCGCGCACATTTTGCACGCGCGTGCGTCTCCAAGCACGTTGCCGAGCAGCGAGCCGACGCAATCTTGGAAGCAGGCATTCCTCGTCGGACTTGGCTTCGGGCTGACGGAGAAAGTCATACTCTTCGCGGCGATAGCGCCGTATCTGCAAGGCTATCAATTGATCGCGATGTCGACGACGTTTGCGCCTGCAGGAATCCATGCGCATCTCGGTTATTTCTTGAGCATCGTCCTTATCGTTATGGCGGTCTGCGTTCCGATCGCGATCCATACTGTGCTGACATATCTGTTCAGTTTCTGCATGAGAAAATATGACTGGTGCGCACGGCGTGCAAATCTTCTCTGCATGGGTCTTGCACTCTTGCACGCAACGTTCAATTATGTCGTATTGACCTATGCGGGGGCGAGCATCATATGAGGAATTCCAGACCGCTCAGAGTTGTACCGCGACCGGAACATGATTCGTCTGAGCACGATTCACAAGAATCGCAAGTAGCAGACAAAAACGGAATCCCTCATCGGATGGCGCAGTCACAATCACAACAATCGCAAAAATATACTGGTGGAAATACTGGCGGCAACAATACTGGTGAGCATACGCATGTGAATGAGAGTGCGACTGATACTAGTAATTATGATGACAAAGGTCTTATCGACGCAGGTAAAGAACTCGTCGAGAAAATTGAATCTGCGCTTTTCGTCACGCTGCGGCGCAGGCTTCCGATCACGACGAAATATGTGCAGGACCTGTGGCGTGAGCGGACTATTCTCCTTTTCTTCGGTCTGCTGCTCTTCATCGCGCTCTCCGTCTCTCTTCTCTTGCTCACGCTCTCGTTCATCTATAACCCGGACGCGTTGCTCGCTCAACCGTTGTCGATCGGCATTGTCGGCTCGTCGCCGGTCTATGCGTCGTTGCTGACGCATCCGAAAATAAATCTGTACCAATATTATAACCTTTCTGATGCGCTCGCGGATTTCGACAATAGTTCGCTCGCCGCCGTCTTCTCGACGCACGACGAGAATGGCGTCACGGTTGTCGATGCGATCCTGCCATCGTCGCCGGTGACGTCAGCCGTCGTATTATCGATTTCAAAAGATGTGTTCGATGATGCAGAAGAACGTCTTGAGCGGCTGCGTATCATCGATCCGCAATTCGTTTGGCCGTACCAGATCACGGGCAGCGGAGGAAGGTCGAACGGCGCTGGCTCGAGCAGTTCTTCCCGTGGCGCGGATACACTCTTCGCGCTCATACTCGGTCTTATCATTCCGCTCTTCGTTCTTATACCGGCGTTCGTCATCGGCAATATGTTTGTCGACACGTTGACTCAGGAATTCGAGCAGAAATTGCACCAGTCGCTGTTCTGCGCGATATCTCCGCTGCGCTATGTCGCGGAGTATCTGGTATTCGGTGCTGTCGCGAACATTTTTGTCGTGTTTGTGTTCGTCGGGATCCTCTTCTTGCGATTCTCGTTCGTCGAGCATTTCGGGCTTGTCCTTCTGTATGCATTTGTCTTTGGCATTCTGCTCTTTTTGTTCGCGATGAATTGCAGTTTCTTCTTCCGACGAAAGGAAGTCGCGCAAACGGTCTACTCGTTCGGCGTTGTCGCGCTCTTCTTGCTCTCGCCGTTCTTCACACTCTCGCCAATCTTCACGTTGACGGAGCTTTTGCTCGGAAATACGGGATTATTTTTCATCAGTCTTGGGATTCTTGCCGTTGGCTGTCTGCTTCTCTTTGGTCTTTTGTATTATCGATTGAAGAAAGAATATTATTTGTCATAGTTGCACTCTGCGATAATTATTGTTTGTTTTTCACTCACTACTCTTCTCTCACGACGAAACTTTAAATATCGTCGGGCGCATTTTCTCCTCGTGGGGCAACATTTGATGCGAATCATCAATCATCGCATAACAATGCTAACATGGCAATAGAAACAATAACTCTCGTTGTATATCTCGGTATCATCTCGGCACTCTTTGCATTCGCAGCTTTCCGCTTCTCGCAGACAATCCTTCGCCTCCAAGATGAGGTTCCATTCTCGATCAGCGGTGTCGTCGCAGGTCGGCCTGCATTGCTTGTCGGGCGCGTCGTCGCACCATTCACGAGCCAAGTCGAGAGTCCATATAGCCAGCACAAATGCATCTGTTTCGCTGCGACGATCGAGCAGAAAGCGTCGCATTTTGATGCGCGCAAAGGGTTCGCCGCACCGTACTGGGAGTCGCTCGGAACGAGCGTTCGCAGCGCGCCATTCCTCATCGTCGATAAATCCGGCGCGCTCTTTGTCATCGCGGCGCGCGCACAACTCTCGCTCACGCAGACAATCGCTGGCGAGCTTGATATCCAGCATCGTTTCCACGCGGTGAAACGTGCGATGCGTTGGTTCGCCCGTCGGATCGCACCGACGCAGACGTTGTGGGTCCGCGAATCGTTGCTTCGTGACGGCGATACTGTCTTCGTATCCGGCGTCGCGCATCCGATATCTGCGCTCGACCGGCAATTTGTCCCCGATCGTTACCGCTCGCAAGTCTCTTTTGTCTTGAAAGGAGATGATGTCTGCGTTTCGACGACAGTTTCTGCAATCCATATTCCGTTCTATGAGAAATGTTTCTGGTTCTGCGCAGTGAGTTCTGGCGCTTGCCTTGTGTTGCTCATTGCGTTGCTCATCCTGTTCTAATTATTATTCTATTCTAGCAATGTTATGTTTAGGCTTTCGTTTCCATTCTCGACGTGAAGCGGGGCGTTTTGGAGCGTTTTATAAACCATAAAGTATAAAAAGCGACGAGGGATTCGAGTAAGTAAGCACGGATCCGCACAAAGTGTGCGACATTTGCGGTGTTATATGGCATTGACTACTGAAGAAAAACTATCGAAGGGATATATCCATATCAATGCTATCCTTGAGATGGTCGGCAAGCCGAAGGAGCACGTTGAGGCGACGTTCGCTGAATATATCGCGAACATGAAGAAAAGCCTCAAATATGAAGTGCTTGCTGATACTGTTCATGAAGTGATTCCAGTCGATGATTCTGAGAATCTGTTCTCGTCGTTCGCTGAAGTCGAAGTCCTTGTCAAGAATATGGGTGCACTCTACGACTTCTGTTTTGAGTGTATGCCTGCGTCAGTCGATGTTATTGCGCCAAGCGAGCTCAAATTACGTCCGAGCGAAGCGTCTGCGTCAGTCAATGATCTGCTCGGTCGCATCCATCAAGTCGATCTGCAGTCCAAACAAATGGTGCAGCAGAATCTGATCCTCTCGCAGAATGTGCGTATCGCGATACAGAATTCGATCTTGCTCTTTTTGGCGCAGAAACCATATCCTTCTGCACGCATCGCAGACGCCGTCGGTCTTGCAGTCGATCAGCTCGGCTCGTTCATCGATCCGCTCGTCGCGCAGAACCAAATCGTCAAGATCGAGAATGATATGTACGCGATTGCCGGCGTGCCTATCGTTACGACGAACAAGAATCAATCTTCGCAGCCGCATGCTCACCCGAATTCAAATCATAAATCAGACGCCGATAAAATCAGCAGCCTGCTCCAAGAAATGAAAGCGGCCGACAACGTCGCAGACGAAGAGATACTCAATCTCACTCAAGGAAAGAAAAAATCGGATGTTGACAAGTCTAATGTCGGCAAATCGGATGCGGATAAAAATCAAACATCCGACGGCAAAAAAAAATAAAAAGTGATATAGTGCCAAATAGATATATTTCCGGCAGAAATCAAAAAACAATCTCCTCACGCCACCAATGACAAAGCAATCGCAGCAGCAATCTTCGCAGAATCCAGAACCGAAGGGTGCGCAAACAGAATCTGAAACTCATTCTTTGCCTACACAATTGTCTTTATCGTCATCATCCACTTCACAGTCATCGTCTCCAGCAACTTCTCAACCGTCTTCATCTTCTTACTCATCACAATCGTCATCAACAATCTCATCATCATCATTCTCACCTCAAGATGTTTTGCTCATCGAAGCGATATTGTTCGCGGCGGGAACGCGGATTTCAGTTTCGCGCATCATGGAGCTTTCAAAAATTCCCGATCGACAGAAAATCGATGCAATATTGCACTCGCTCGCGCAAAAACATACTGGCGAGCATTCAGCATTCGATCTTGTCCACATGGGCGATGATTGGAAGATGACGGTGAAACGTGCGTTCCTCTCTGTGGCAGAAAAGATCGCGCCGGACGCAGAGCTTCCGAAGAGTATCATCGAGACGCTTGCGATCCTTGCATGGAAAGCGCCGATGTCGCAGTCCGACCTTGTAAAGATCCGCTCGAATAAAGCGTATGACCATATCGAAGAGCTGCAGAATCGCGGCTTCATCACTCGTGAGCGCCGTGGGCGGACGTATATTCTCAAATTGACGACGAAATTCTTCGATTACTTTGACGTGCAGGGAAAGAAACAGGTCGAGAAATTGTTCGAGCGTTTTGATGGCAAAGAGAATCTTGTCGCACAGCGACAGATTGCTGATGTCGAGAGGCAGAAAAAGGCAGCAGCGGACAAAGAGTTGCAGTCGCAGACGACCCTCGCATCTCTCGGCACCGGTCCGCGCGATGATGAAATCACAATCAAAAAAATAAAAGACGAGAATAAATCGAAGCAGCGCGAATTCTTCGACGACATTGATTCGCGCCTCAACAAGATCGTCTCTAAAACGTCGTCGGTCAAAGACGCGATTGCTGAGATTGCCAAATCTGATACTGTTTCTGCGATGCAAACGGTTGCAGCAGGTGTCGACGCTTCTCCTGTTGCAGAAAACGGGGATACAATCGACGATGAAAAAACAGAAACAGATGCTGATGTTTCTGACAATTCAGCAAGTGACGCGGGTGCAAATCCTGAAAACTCTGGCGATAACGAATAACCCTATTCTTGACTTGTTTTTATTTGATTCGTCTTGATTTGTTTGGATTTATGGGATAACCGAAAAACCCCAAAGTTTTATATATATGTTTGTCGGGAAAATGCCATAGGGGTATAAGAAATTCGATGAGTGAACAGTATATCATCTATTACGATAAAAAGACAGAGAGCATCATCGATTTCTTTCCCAACAATCTTCCTGAAAGTGTGCGCCAGTCTATCACTGAGATCTGGATGCAGCCGATCTGCCGCGAGATTCTCAAGCTTCTGTCGCAGAACGACAAAATAACGGCTCCTGTCATCCAAGAATCTATCGGTCACTCGATGTCGACGTTGCACGAGAATATCAAACGTCTTGAAACCGCTGGTCTCATCAAAGCGACGATGTCGTACAAAGTGAACAAGCAAAAAATAATCGAGACGAATCTGCTCGCGATTTCAAAAAACACAAAATTGACCGAAACAATCACAAAGTTCCTCAACCAAGGTCTGTGGGTCGATACGAGCCGCTCCGACAAGATCATCGAATTCCTGCAGGATAACTGCGACACGTATTTCACGACAGAAGAGATTTCCGCAAAGACTGGGATCCAGCTTGACGAAGTGCAGACATTGCTTGATAATTGGGACAGCCAGATCACACGAGCATTCTCTGACTTCATGAAGAAGCAGCCGTTCGAGAAGCGAGTTTTGTACAAAGGGAATTCTAAGAGATAGTTATTTATTCAATTTTACCAATATATTTTTTTGAGCAAATAAAAACTTGATTAGTCATAATCTGAATATTCAATGCGCCGCTATTCTTCGTCTTTTTTGTCAACATCTTCTTTCGGCTCAGTCTCTGATTGTGGCGACAAACCAGATGTTGTTGAACTTTGATTTGGATTTGTTGTTGGTGTGGCTGTCGATTCAACCGCAGCTTCTACGATCGCTTCTATTTCATTCTCAACCGGGACCATTGTTGCCGAGACAACTAAATCTGTCTCTTCAAGTCGCATCAAACGCACGCCTTGCGTATTTCGTCCGATGACGGAGATGCCATCTGCGCGTGTTCGCAGCGTGATGCCGTTCTTCGACATGAAGAGGACGCCTGTTTCGTCGTCGACAGGAAGTATCGCCACAACGCCGCCGTTGCGGTCTGTTGTCTGGATATTGATGACGCCTTTGCCGCCGCGACCGATCAGCCGATATTCGCTGACTGCTGTGCGTTTGCCGTATCCGTTGCCAGTGATTGTGAGAAGCGTCTTTGAATCGTCGGCGATGACCATGCCGATGACTTCGTCGCCGTCGTCAAGTTTGATTCCACGGACACCTTGACTGACCCGGCCGACTTCTCGTGCGTCTGCTTCGTCGAAACGGATCGCGATGCCAAGCTTCGTCGCAAGGATGACTTGTGATTTTCCATCAGTGAGCTCCGCTTTGATGAGCTCGTCGTCATCGACGAGTTTTATCGCGCGGATGCCGCCGTTTCTCGGATTCGCGAATTCTTGCAACGACGATTTCTTGACAGTGCCTTGTTTCGTGCAGAGGATGAGGTATTTATCCGGATCGAATGTCTTGACGGGAATCGCCGTCGTGACGCGCTCGCCAGGCTGCAGCGAGAGGAGATTGACGATCGCTTTTCCTTTCGCTTGTCGTGCGCCTTCTGGGACTTGGTAGACTTTGAGCCAGTGGACCTGTCCTTTATTTGTGAAGAAGAGGATGGATGATTTTGTGTGCGCGACGAATACTTTTTCGACGAAGTCAGTGTCTTTTGTCGTCGTGCCGACGATGCCTCTGCCGCCGCGTTTCTGCGAGCGGTATGTATCAAGGCTGACTCGC
>CAZGJY010000039.1:0-8105 GCA_964525725.1 uncultured Methanosarcinales archaeon
TCAAAGACGGCGTCAAAACACACTGCCGTGATATGTTCATCCTTCCATCGATGGTCGGCAAACTCATCAAAGTATCCAAAGGAAATATGTTCGACGACTTGCGTGTCACGCAAGAGATGATCGGTCATCGCCTCGGAGAATTTTCACAGACTCGCAAGAAAGTCCAGCACGGCGCAATGGGTCTTGGAGCATCCAGATCCTCAGCGAACGCTGATCGTAAATAATCATGTTTGTTAGGTAACACTCAAAATGGCATACAGATACGCAACACAGAATATGACGGAAAACATGGTCAAGGCAGTCCGCCTCTCCATGCAGATATCGACAAAAGTCTCCGTCGAGATCGGCAGCCGGATCAAGGGCAAGTCTCCTGCAGAAGCGATCAAGATGCTTGAATCCGTCGTTGAAATGAAGCGACCTATGCCATATTCACGATTCAACTGGAACGTCGGCCACAAACCGGGTCATACTGGGCCAGGAAGATATCCAGTCGCAGCATCGACTGCATTCATCGCACTCATCAAGAGCGTCGTTGCGAACGCAGTCAACCAATCGCTCGACGAGAAAAAGCTCATCATTGTCAGCGTCGTAGCGCAGAAAGGCGCGAAGACGTACAAGTACAGTCGAGTCCGCGGACTCAAAGCGAAGAATACGCACGTCGAGATTGTTGTGCAGCAAGTCGAACCGAAAGTCCGAACTCCGCGAGTCAAACAGACGGCTCAGACAAGACAAGAAGCAGCAGCAAAAGCCGCAGCTACATCACAGAAACAGTAAACAAATAGCAACATACTCAACCAAAAACGAAGTGAAACTCAAATGATCGAACGAAAAATCGTAGACGAAAAATTGCAAGAATACATGGTCCAGCAGTTCATCGGTGAGACACTCTCGCGCGTCGGCTACTCGCACACGCAAGTCCAGAAAACACCAGTCGGCGAAAAAATCCTTATCCACGCATCACGACCAGGACTCATCGTCGGCTCGAAGGGCGCGAACATCAAGAAGCTCACAAAAGTCCTCAAGACAAAATTCAAGTTCGACAATCCAATCATCGAGATCGCAGAAGTGTCGGACATCGACACAAATCCGCAGCTCGTCGCAGAGAACATCGCAAGCCAGCTCGAGAAATTCGGTCCGCAGCGATTCAAGGCGATCGGCTACCAGGCAATGGAGCGAGCAATAAAAGGCGGCGCACTCGGTATTGAAATCCTCATTTCAGGCAAACTCCCGTCGGCACGAGCGAAGACGTGGCGATTTTATCTGGGCTACCTCAAAAAGTGCGGCGACATCGCGGTAGAAGGCGTCAAGCGATCCTACACGCAAGCAAAACTCAAAGCAGGCGTCATCGGCGTCCAAGTCAAGATTTTGCCGAAAGATGTTGTCCTCCCAGACCGGATTCACCTTTATAGCCAGATGCAAGACGTATCAAAAGCAGTCAAGCATACAGGCAATGCAATAGAAGTCGGCGCAGAAGCGAATGCAGCTGACGCGACACCAGTCGCAGCTCCGACGAACATGAAGACAGTCGCGGCAGACAAAGCAGCGCACGACGCAGCCGAAGCGAAAGAAGCAAAAGATGCAAAGGCGAAAAAGCCAAAAGCACCTCGCACAAAAAAACCAAAGACTGACGCAGCAGCACCAGCAGCGACTGACGCAACGACGCCAGCAGCTCCGCAATAAACAAAAGAGCCGAAAAACAAAGACTCAAACAACTCAACCTCACGACGATGAAATACAACGAAATAAAGAAAATGCAAACAGTGCAGCTGAACGATAAGATTGCATCATTGCATATGGAACTCATCAAGCTCGCAGGATCAGCAGCTACTGGCGCAACGCCAAAGAGCCCAAGTTTGATTCGACTCACGAAAAAAACTATTGCGCAGATAAAAACAGAATTAACTGCGCGGCAGGCCAAATGAACGACGACGATTTGTTCGACAAATTCGGTTTACCTAAAGAGTTGATGATTGGCGACTCGATCGCCAAAGAACAACAACGAATTGTCGCGAAGATTGTCAGAAAGAAATTTGGCAAGAAGTGCACAGTAGTCGAGGGTATCGATACAAAAGTTATCGATATAAAAGATATCGCGCGACGGCTCAAGGAGAAGTTTGCGAGCGGTGGAACGTCAAAAGACGGCATCATCGAATTGCAAGGCGACCACCTTAAGCGGATGCGAGCAGCACTCATCGAGTGCGACTTTCCGCCAGAGTCCATTGACATCCTTCCGGACACAACAGTGGATCCGCCACGACGACCACGTCCGCGCTAAGGCATAAAATTATTTTGCTTCAGCAAAAAAACAAAGCTCACAAAATCAGAATCACAACAAATCAAAATCACAAGGTCCAAAATGGAAACAAAAAATAACACAATCGGATTCGGCATCGAACTGCCACCAAAAGGCGACGTTACGCCAGACGTGAACTGTCCGTTCTACGGAAATCTCCGTGTCCGCGGCACAATCATGCGAGGAACAGTCGTCAGTGCAGCATCACACCTGTCCGCAACAGTGAAGATCGATCGACAAGTATACGTTTCCAAGTACCGACGTTATTTGCTCAAGACAAGCAAGATTCGCGTTCACAATCCGGCAGTATTGACTGCAAAACCAGGCGACGTCGTCGAATTCATGCAATGCCGACCGATTTCAAAGACAAAAGCGAACGTTATCGTGCGCATCGTCACTCGCGCAGTCGAGTTGAAGAAATAATTATGGTTATTGTTTATCAAAAATCACACGGTGAATCACAATGAAAGGAATCAAAGCAAATATCACAAGATTGTTGCCAGTCGGCTCAAAGCTTCCAACATGTGATAATTCCGGCGCAAAAGTCATCCAGATCATTTCAGTCACGAACGCAAAAACAAGAAAAGGTCGACGATCCACAGCAGGTGTCGGCGATCTTATCACGGCGACAGTCGTCTCCGGACGACCAGACATGCGACACAAGATCGTGCAGGCAGTCATCGTGCGACAGAAGAAAGAATATCGCCGACCTGACGGAATGCGAGTCAAATTCGAGGACAATGCTGCAGTCATTATGAAAGATGAAAAAGGTGGCAATCCAAAAGGGACAATTTTCAAAGGTCCAATTTCAAAGGACGCGGTCGAGCGATGGCCTGGTATCGGCAAAGTCGCAAGCATCATCCTATAATTTCCATAATTAAAACATACGAATAACATACGACTAGGAAAAACAAAACAAGGTCACAATCAAATGAATAAAAAGCAATTCAAGGTAAGCTGGAACGCAAGCACACAAACGCGACGACAGCGATTGTTCCGTTACAATGCGCCAGCCCATATCAAAGGCAAATTCCTCGGCTCACATCTCTCCAAAGAATTGCGAGCGAAGTACGGTTCACGAGCAGCACGAGTGCGAGTCGGCGACAAAGTCAAAGTCATGCGCGGCCAGTTCAAGAACAGCGTCGGAACGATCGAACGAGTCGATGTCGACGATTCACGAGTTTATATCACAAAAGTCGAGCAAGTCAAGAAAGACGGCACGAAGACGTTGTACCCGATCAATGCATCAAACTTGCTTATCTTAGAGATGAAACTCGACGATAAATACAGAATCCAGTCGTTGAACAAACAGTCGATGAAGATTGCAGCAACGAACGCAGCGGCAAACGCAGCAGCTCCCAAAGCAACGCAAGCGACGCCAAAATCGGCTGCAGCACCAAAAGCTGCAACGAAGCCAGCAGCAGCTCCAAAAAAAGCGCCAGTCGCTAAAGCACCTGCAGCTCAATAACTGAACATCACAACATAAAATCGGAATTAAACAAATTAAAAATCAAAACAAACTAAGAATCACAATATATCACAAACGAAACGGAGAAAACTCACAATGCCAAAAAATCACATGAAGCGAGTCGCAGCGCCAAAGACATGGCCGATACAGCGAAAGACAACAGCTTTCGTTATGCGATCAGATGCAGGCAAGCGAATGGACTTGAGCATGCCTCTTGGACTTATCTTGCGAGAGATCCTCGGTATCACTGAAAATTCCCGTCAGACAAAAGCAGTCCTCAACGCAGGCTCAGTCATCGTCGACGGCAAAGTCCGAAAAGAATTACGCTTCCCGGTCGGACTCTACGAAGTCGTCGAGATTACGTCAGACAAAAAACAATTCCGCGTCGGCTTCAGCCCGATCGGAAGTTTGTCACTCATCCCGATCAGCGCAGCCGAGAAATCGACACGGCTCCAAAAAGTCGTCAGCAAACTCATCGTCCCTGGCAATAAATTACAGCTTGGTCTTCTCTCAGGCGTCGTCGTCCGGATGGATGCGAACCCGAAGAACATCAGCTCATACACAGTCGGCGATTCAGTCCAACTCGACAGCAAGAATGGCGTCGAGAAACATTTGCCGCTCCAAGTCGGAAGCGTCGTCCAATTCATCGGTGGAAAACACATCGGCGGCGTCGGTGTCGTCGAATCTATCGTCGGCGAGAAGATCACAGCATCAGTCGACGGTCAGTCGATTGAGACGCGTCTTGATTGCGCAGTCGTCGTCGGCGAAGGAAAATCCCCGAGCATCACAGTGCTTGCAAAAGTAGAATAAAAAAATAAAACGCATCGGCTCACAACGAAAAACACAATCGCTAAAAAACACAATCACTAGGAAACCAAAATGGCAGAAACAAAAAACGCAACAAAGGCAGTAGACGCAACGACTGCGTCAAATGTCATGCGACAGCTTCGAGTAGAGAAGATTGTCCTCAATTGCGGTTGCGGTACGGATCACACTCGACTAGAAAAGTCCCACAAACTCTTGCAGATAATCACTGGCAGAACGCCGGTGAAAGTCGTCACGCAAAAGCGAATCCCAGGTTGGGGTTTGCGTCCAGGCCTTCCTATCGCGACGAAAGTCACGCTTCGCGGACCGCTCGCAGAAGAGACGCTCAAGCGACTCCTTAAAGCGAACGACAATATGCTCAAGCCGAATCACTTCGACAGTGCCGGCAACATCGCATTTTCAGTCCATGAATGCATCGACATTCCTGGTGTAGAATATGATCCGACGATTGGTATCCTCGGCTTGCAAGTCACAGTCACATTGCAACGACCAGGATTCCGTATCCGACGACGAAAATACATGAACCGCAAGATTCCGCACGCAAGCATGATCGCTCCGCAAGAAGCGATGGACTTCGCGCAATCAGCATGGGGAATCAAGATCCAGACTGAGGATCAATAAATACAATTCCAAAAATCACAAAACCAAAAATCACAGAAAAACAAAACACAAGGTAACAATCATGACACAGAGCTACTACAAAAAAGCATTCAAACAGTTGCGAGCGAAGCCAGTCAAATTGGCAAAGTTCATCAAACACTCCTCGCCAAAAGAGCGATCATGTGGTAGATCTAATTTCCGCTGCAAGATCACAGGAAGTATGCGCGGTCATATCGGAAAGTATGGCATCGGTGTCTGCCGACAGCAGTTCCGCGATATCGCGACGAAGATCGGCTTCAAGAAATATAATTAATTACGCGGCTAAATCACAAAAATCAAAATTAACGAATTAAAAAACGAATTACAAAATAACACACAAAGGTAAAAGAACAATGGTACTCAACGACCCACTCGCAAACATGTTGTCCAAGATGCAGAATTCGCTGCGCGTCGGACGCAATCAGATCGACGTAGCTAACGTCTCCAACTTTATGTTGCAAGTATTGGAATTGCTCAAGTCGCACGGGTACATCAACGCATTCGAAGTCAAGAGCACAGTCCGCGGCAAAGTCGCGACAGTCACTGGCTTTGAGACAATCAACAAGATCAACGTCATCAAGCCACGCTTCAACTTCGAAGTATCCGAAATCATCGGCTACGAACAGCATTATTTGCCGGCGAAGGGCTTTGGCATCATCATCGTTTCGACGAGCAAAGGACTTATGACGCTCGACAAAGCAAGAGACACGCACATCGGCGGAAAACTCATCGCATACTGCTACTAATTAATCACGAGATACTCACGAGAAGAAAATGGCCGAAAAGAAAAAAGCACTAGAAGTTGTAACAGAAATGCCGAGCGGCGTTACTGCATCATATGCTCATCCTGTCTTGACTGTCAAAGGGAAAGCTGGCGACGTCAACCGCGCATTCAATAATCCACGGATCCTCGTCAGTGTGAGCGGCAACACGATTGTCCTCAAAGCGACTCGCACGACGCAAGTCGAGAAGATGCACATCAACACATTCGCAGCTCATGTCACAAACATGATCAAAGGTGCGCAAGCACCATTCAAGTACGAGCTCAAAGTCTGCTCAGGTCACTTCCCGATGACTGTCTCGCTCAAAGGAACATCGTTCGAGCTCAAGAATTTCCTCGGCGAGAATACAGCACGAACGCTCACAATCAAACCTGGCGCAAAAGTCACGATCGCAGCAGCAAACATCACAGTCGAATCGCCTGACATCGAAATCGCAGGCCGAGTCTCAAGCGATCTTGAGCAATTGACGCGAATCGCAGACAAAGACCGACGAGTATTCCAGGATGGCATTTACATCGTCAAGAAATTCGGCAAGCCTATTTAATTCAGAGTCCTCAAAAAATAAAAAATAAATCAAAAATAAACTTGGTACAAACAATGTCCGACAACAAGAAACAACTCATCGCAGAGAAAGCGCAGATCCGCAGCGTCCGACCTCGTTTCATGCGACAGAAAGGAAATCTCAAGAAGAGAATCTCACGTTCATCCTATCGCGCACCTAAGGGTTTGCAATCCAAGATGGGCGACAATAAAGCAGGTCACCGCTCGCAGATCAAGACTGGCTTTGGCTATCCAAAAGCAGTCCGCGGTCTCAACCGAATCGGTCTCACACTTATCCACGTCGAAAATGTGACAGTCGCACAATCAGTCGACCCGAAAACAACGTCGGCGATCGTCAGCGCATCGCTCGGTCAGAAAAAGAAGATTGAAGTTGTCCGAATCCTCGTCGAGCGGAAAGTCGCGATCCAGAATATCAAAGACGCGAACAAATTCCTCGCAGACGCGCAAGCTACACATGCATCTGCAAAAGAGATCAAACAGAAAGAAGCAGCGGCACGACAAGCTCGAAAAGAGACTGCGCTCAAAGCGAAGCAAGGCAAGAAGACTGACGAAGAGAAAGCAGCAAAAGCAGCAGCGACTCCAGAAGCAGCAGCAGCTGCAAAAGAAGCCGAGAAGAAAGAGAACGACAAACTCCTTCGAGAGAGAGCATAAATCAAAATAAACTCAGAATCAAACAACAGTGTGAATCACAATGGACCTCAAAGTACAAAAAACAATCGCAGCAAAAGTCCTCAAGTGCTCGCCACAGCGAGTCAAATTTGAGACTGACAAGCTTGCGACGATCAAGGAAGCGCTCACTCGAGCAGACATCCGCGATTTGATCAATAGCAATATCATCACAGTCGAACCTATCCGCAATACATCGCGAGGTCGTGCACGACACATCCAGGCGCAAAAAGCGAAGGGTCTTCGTGCAGGCGTCGGTTCACGAAAAGGTACGCCAAACGCTCGTCTCAATGCAAAAGACGCATGGGCATCCAAGATGCGAAATATGCGCGCATTCATCAAACAGTTGAAGATGAACGATAGAATTTCAGTATCACTCTACCGAGAATTATACAACAAGGTAAAAGGAAACTATTTCCGAAGCCGAGGGCACATTTTGTTGTACCTCGAAGAGAACGCGCTGTTCAATGCGCGAAAGGTAAAGTAGGTAAAATAAATGGCATCATCCGCAAGATACACAGTTTCATTCCGACGAAAGCGAGAAGGTCGAACTAATTATGCACGACGTCTTGGTCTTTTGCAGTCCGGAAAACCACGACTGATCATCCGAAAAAAGGTCGGCAATATTTCCGCGCAGATTGCGCAGTACCATCCTGACGGCGATCAGATTGTCGTCTCAGTCGACGCGCGACAGCTCACGAAGTTCGGTCTTACAGTCATCAACAGCAACGTTCCAGTCGCATACTTGACGGGTTTGCTTGCTGCGAAAGAAGCACAAGCACTCAAGATCAAAGAAGTTGTCGTCGACCTTGGCTTGCAGAAGATCACGGACAAATCCAAGATCTACGCACTCATCAAAGGCGCACGCGAA
>CAZGJY010000040.1:0-8023 GCA_964525725.1 uncultured Methanosarcinales archaeon
CTTTACAGACATGTAAGGTCGTCATCAACTATTAATCTTAGAACTTGACGTAAAGAACGATTTTCGTACCGTCATTATTCGTTGCTGCAAGCGGGACAGCTTTTGCAAAAAATGCGTCTAGGACGGTATACAAAAGTCTCAACTATATTCATAATCTAACTTTAGTTTATCAGTTCCCTCTTTGTAGCGTCGTAATTGATCCTTTCTCTCTATAACGCTTTAGGGCTTTTTACTATTTTAGCAACAAAAAAACCCTGTGTTCCAGTCAAACTTGGCCAGAGACGCAATGTCCCTTTCGCTTTTTCTGTCAGACCTGGGCTTCCGATGGGAAACGTGATTGGTTCAAGCGCAGAATCTGCGCGTTGTGCGAGCAGATGCTCGACGACTTCTTCGTTCTCTTCTTTTTCGAGCGAGCATGTGGAGTAGACGAGTGTTCCGCCTGATTTGAGGCAATCAAACGCTGCAACGATGAGTTGTTTCTGCAGGCGGGCGTTCTCTTGCACGCCTGAGATAGAGCGTTTATCAAACCAGTCTGCGTCGATGACGAAATTTCCAGAGCACGGTGCATCAAGAAGAATTTTATCGAATTGCGTGTTTAGATCAGAAAGATACATGACATCTTTGCGCACAAGCAGGCAATTCGTCACGCCGCAGCGCTCAAGATTATGCTGCACTTTCTGCAGACGGACGCTGTTCGAATCGACAGAGAACAGCGTACCCGTATTTTTCATCATCTGTGCGATCTGCGTCGTTTTCGATCCTGGCGCGCAGCAAAGATCGGCGATGATTTCGCTGGGCTTTGGATCGAGAATAATTGCCGGGATCTGCGACGCCGCTTCTTGGATGTAGAAATAGCCTTGCAGATATTGCGGCGTCGAAACAAGGTTGAACGCTGCCGTCACTTCATATCCGTCGGGAAGATAGCTTATTTTCTCAATTTTCATTTTCTTGCTGATCTGTGAAATAAGCTGCTTAGCAGTTGTTTTTAGCGTGTTGACACGTATTGTTATTTGTGTCGGCGTTGCTGTCTTAGCAGTCTTTGCTTTTATCTGCGGGTTGATTTGTGAATCCTCAGCAAGCGGATTCTGCGCAAATCCCCATGCGGCGTACCGTTCCAAGAAAAAGTTTGCTTTTGTCATTTTTATTTTATTTTCTCTTTTTCGTTTTTGAGTTTTGAATTTTGAATTTGGGAATATTTTTATTTTGACTTTTTACATTCTTTTGATTTGCATCTATTTCTGTTCATCCGACGCTTTTTGCGTTTCGGGAATTTCAAGCGTGACTGCTTTTTTAGCAGAATCATGAGAGATTATGCCGAGCGTATTGAGCTCGATCAAGAGAGCGGCATCCATTTCAGTGTGTTTTGCCGGTTTTGTCTGCGATTTTTGGAATCGCTTCTGAGCCTCGATCAGTTCATTTATTTTTGCGAGCAGGTTTTCAAAGTACGAATGATTTTCATACATGTACGTGCCGATCTGTTTGTTCGCCTCTGATTCTGCTTCTAGCTGCGCAATGCTTGCTTGCTGAGCGGCAAGGATATTTTGGAACTTTTTCTGTGCGGAAGATGATGCTTTTACTTTTTTGTCGACCACTGGTTTGTCGTGCAAGAAAAGAGCCTTCTCATATTGCGCTGAAAGCGATTCTGTCGGCGTGAGCGAACCGAAAAGCGAAAGTGCTGCGGGATTGATGAACGGGAATATGGCTTTTATCTGCGTCATTTGCGCTTTTGCGTTTATGTTTTTTTTCTCTTTTTCTGCCGGCATAATTTCAGACATATGCTCTGTTTGTGCAGCAGTAGTTGCGACATCATCCGTTCTTGCGCTTTTTTCGAGCGCGACATGCGGCGAGAATTGTTGCGTAAAGAGAGATTGTAATTGTGCACCAAGCTTTTTTGCTTCGTCCGTTGAGATAATGCTGTTCGGCGAGATATCCGCCATCGCACAAAGAAGCGCGCCGTAATTTCCACCAAGATTGAATTTAGTTGCCGCAAATTTTGACGCTGTCATTGATTCTGCTGCCGCACTTTTTGCAAGCTCTGCGACTTTATCTGCAACGATATCTTGCGGAAATTGATTGATCACCGGGGTATATGGCTGTCCTGCAGCAATCGTTCGGTGTTCCCAGCGCTGCACTTGCATCGGCGCGAGAATCATGTCTCCTGTCTCGTTTGCGCGGGGTGCATCGAGCATGTCGAGCTCGTCGTTTGTGTCTTTTTCGCCCGTTTTTTTTTCTGCCTCGTTTGTTTCTTTTGTGTCACTTATTTCTTTTTGCTCTTGTTTGCCTTTTGCATCAATAAGAATGATATTTCCTTTGTCGTAGAGTTCGACGATGAGCGCGAATTTTGATTTTGAATCTCTGTATTGAAAATCAAATCGCATCGTTCTGCTGAAACCAACCTGGTCGATCGCCGTCAGTGTTGTGCTCGGGAGATATTTTCGCAGGATTCCACAGAATCCGAAGAGTTCCTCGCTCGACGCGGGCTTATTGGTCGTGATGTACAATCCTCGTGGCGGAGCGATGAAAAGGTCGATCTTGCCGATACCGTTCTTGTAGAAACGGATAGTGATGCTCGCTGCGTCGTGCTGATATATCTGTTCTACTTTTGCGTCTAGCAGTTTTGCGCGCAACTCTTGCTTGAAGTAGAAGAGATCGACTGCGCTGAGTGTGATTGTCATTAAGTAATCGATATATGGAGATTCATTAAAAAGCTTTTTAAAACGCCAAACTGATTTTGACAATCAGAGACTATTCGGATGCATTAGATGAATTATTGAATGACGTATGAACTGATTCGGCTCTGATTACTATGGCGACGGCTTCGACTGCGAACACTGCGGCTCTGACTGAAATGGGATTGTATCTCGTCAAGTCTCTTGATGCAATAAAGCGGCAGATTCTGACGATCGTTCCAAATTCCGACGGCGCAATAGTCACGTTCAAGGACGGAACGAGCGCGCCCGTCAAGATTACGCCTGTGTTGTCTTCCCACCTCTTCTGCAACGGAACAGTGATTGTTGCAAACACTAAGAATAATGTCGAAACGCTGATCGGAGAATGGCAGCGTGCGCTTTCTTTCGAAAAGATGACACTCATTTTCCTCGATGAGAAGACGGGAAATAAATGGTTGTTGCGGCCTCATATTCATGCGAAGATTGCTGAGCCAAAAACTATTGCGCAAGGTCTGCTTGCATTGTACGAACAATCGCTTGTGAAATAAAAAGGCAAATTTTATTTTGTTTTTTGAATTATTATTGCTTTTCTCGCCAGCAGAGCATTTTGTCATACTACTATTTTGAGCTTCAAATGAAATCTGCAGCAGAGACGTTTGTATTCACGCGATAAATCTGATAATTCTTTTCATAGACGAGCGTGAATGCTACTTTATTATGCAACAGCAATGCAAGACCGCCTTGATCTTCTCGCCACTCGTTGCTCACTTCCAACTGCGGATCCACGAGTATGTATGTGACATTTTGATTGCGGAGCATCTGCATCGTGGCCGATAATTCGTGCGAATCAAAAATGCTATTGACCACTCGTCCGCGGGCAGCGAATACGCCATTTGTCGGGTCATCTGTGATAAATGTGCTGCGTCCTGAGAAATAAGAGATGAACCCGCCTTGCTGCGGCGATGCGAGTATTATTGCATTCGCAGGAGTATTCTGCGCCAGAAAGGCATATGCTGCCAAGTCTTGTGCTGCCGGTGGAGATTGGATGATCTGATCGGTGTAGATGAAGTAACTTGTCAGCACAGAGATGAGGATGGTTGCAAGCACTATGATTTTGAGCGATTGGTGTTGCCATTTGGATCCAAGAATGCGAACAAATGCAGTTGCGGCGAAAAAGGAGATGATTGCTGTTGCGAGGAGGCTTGTTGCGGGAAAGAAGAACGACCATGCGATAAGCGCTATCGACGAGACAATGTTCCATCTGCGCTCTTGTTTCCATGAGATAACGATGCCGATTATTGCAAGAATGAAGAGGAGTACTGTTTGGCCTTGCGCTGCACCAAACTCGACAAAGAAATGATCAGGTGTTTGGATGCTGACAAGTGTCTGCCACGATATATGCGTGAGAATCGCGAGGATGAGCCATGCGCAGAGCCCGATGATACTGCCAATAATTGTATATTTTTTCTGCTCTTGCAACGGCGCGAACCCTTTGAGCGGGCGAGCGAACACGAGAATAAGCAGTATCGCAAACAAAATATCAGGACCGAAGAGACAAGTTATCGCTGCAAGAAGTGCGCAAAGAATAGGGTGCACATGACTGTTGAGTGCAAGCAAAAGAAGGATTATCGCGATGAAGAGGAAAACTTGCGTGCCGAGTGCGAGCTGCGAGCTCACAAATAATGGTGTGAATGCGAACATGCAGACTGCTATGAATTTTGTGGAGAGCGGCGCCGTGAATTTTCGTAATGCGATCCAGAGCAGACTGATAACGATGAGTGAGAGGAGAGCGGGCAAAATCCACAATGGAATGATGAGCATCAATATGCCGTAGAGTATTTTAGCAAATGAGAATGGGGCAGAAATGTGGCTCTGTGAAAAAAGCAATCCCTGCGGTTCGAGAATGTTAGTGAGGGATTCATGTGCCGTCGCAATAATAGCGTAGGATTGGCTCGAGATGAATAATTGCTCGCCATTAGCCGTACGAATCGATAATGGATAGCTCAAAGAGAATGCTGCGCAGATTATGAGAAGCAGAAAGCAAATGACGCTCAGGTTATTGCTGTTCTCGAATAATTTTTGAAACAAACTCGTCGTGCTGCTCGCTGCTTTTGCTGCAGTTGGCGCTTTTGGTGTTTTTGAGATTTTTTTCGCGCTCATCGCTCTTCCACCTCGCACAATGATTTGAATATTGTCACATAATCTGTGTTGAAAACGACAGCAAAGCAACCAGTCTGATATCCTAGCTCAGTCGCGCCTGCCGGTAATTGGAGCGAGGGCATTGCTATCTTCGGAAATACGATATATGCCGGAGCTTGCTTTGTCACGCCAACAGATTTGAGAATAGCGAGGATTGTCGTCGGATATGGCGTTGTATATAGTTCATATATCGCATCGAATCGGCTTTGGGCGTCAGGGACGAGCAATACGTTTTGATCCATTATCGTTTTGCGCTGCGCAAAATACATCGCAGTCTGTGCGTCGCCGATAGGGACGACGACTGTTGCGTCTGGCTCTGCGACGCTGTTGATCCAGCGGAACGCGTCGACGAGTTGCGGTTGCGTGGATTGCGCAATCGTATCTTTGGTATAGATGAGCGTCGGGATGATGCTGAGGATGAAGAAGACGAGCCAGATGCCAAGTATTATTTTTATCGTGTGGTTGTGGATCTTCGTCTGGCTGAAGTAATCGTCGATGTAATTGAAAAAGTTAGTGAGAAGGAGAACGGATATCACTGAGATGAGCAAGAGACCAATATCGGCAGAAATGAATCGGAAGAGCATCGCCAAAAATGTCGAGGTTATTATTCCTGCAAATATGAATGCAGATTGCGAGCTTTTGTTCTCGAGAGTGAATGCTTGGAATAATGTGAACATCGCCGCAGCAAATATGATCAGTCCCATCTGTGGGAGGAGCGGCAATATCTGAGAAAGATGGATGTAAGGAACGAATTGTGTCGATTGATAGAATGCAGAAATCCCCTGTGCAAGGAATGCTCTTGAATAAATAGTATAATCCACGACGACTGCGACAAGGAATGCGGCTGTGAGCACTTCTAGCTCAAAGCGTTGGACGCGTAGATGAACTACTCTGCAATAAATCATGTAGATGAAGAAGCCGATTATGATGACGAGAAACAGCGGATGAAGCATCGCGCAGAAAAAGAATAATGCGATGCAAAGCAAAAAACGTGTTTTCGTTGGCTGCTGCAGGTGTGCGATATAGTAATATATTGCGAGAAGAAAAAAAATGAGTGCGATCGGCACAATGCTCACTGAGTTAAGTGTGACGAGATATTGGACAGGAACGCAAGCAGCGAGCGCTGCGACAAGAATCGCATAAACCGGTTTTCTCGCCAATCTCAGTGCGATGAGGAATATGACTGCAATCTGTAATGATGCGATGAAATTGAGGATGAGTTTGTAACCGAAAATCGTATTTGTTGTATTATGAAAGAGTGCCAACATGTTCGTCGCTACCGGATTCACAATGAGATTCCTGCCGCCAAAACTGAGCGGATCGGTTGCAAGATTAGAAAGCGAGACATTTTGAGTCATGCGCAAATTTTCATAAGAAGTATCGTCGCTCAGATAGGGAACGGATAATGCTGCCCAAATGCGACATGATGCGACAATAATGATGAGTATCGCAATGAGAAGTCCTGCCCGTTTTTCCATGTGATTCTGTTGGCTGTAACGGCAATTTATATCGCTTTAGTGTTTTTTGCTGAATTGTGATGTACGCGTAAATCTTCTTCGTTTTTCCATAAGCCTATCACAGGACAGCAAGACAGCCTCTCGCCGTTGATTTAAAAGAATGAAGGCTGATAAACAGAGAGTCAATATGTCACTTAAATCAAAAGGAATCGCTGCAGAACGTGATCTTGTACATCTTTTGCAGAAAAAAGGATTTGCAGCAATTCGCGTCGCAGGATCAGGATCGACTCAAACACCTTCCACAGACATTCTTGCTGGAAATGGTACTCGTCTTTTTTCGATTGAATGCAAAACAGTTCATGGTGAATCACGGTATGTTGGACGGGAAGCCATTGCTGATTTCGTCTCATTCTCACGGCAATTCGGAGCAGAACCGTGGATTGCTGTTCGCTTTTTCCGACAACCATGGAGATTTCTACTCATTGAAGATATTCCGTTGACTGAAAAAAATGTTGCTATCACACGGATTCTTGCTGAAGCAAAGGGGTTGCTTTTAGATGAACTTGTTGCAAATAGCGAATGCACACAAGGGACTGTTGTCACTTTTAGGTGATTAACTTTAGAAAAGTTTATAAGGTAGCCGACTCATGACTAGTTAGTAGTAAAAGCGCTTCGACGAGGCGCGACAATATGTCCTACTGAACCAAATATTTAAAAGAATGCGAAGCGTGAAGAAATGTCCAACCTACTATATTTAGCACTAATCAAAGCGGATAGCAAATTGGCACACAAAGTAATCATGGAAGTGGCAGGGGAAGATACGATACAACTCGTGAATTACCTCAAAGGCAAACAGAACATCTCTGAGTTTGTCATTGCTAAAGATATGAAACTAGAGATTAATACTATTCGGAATATGCTCTATAGACTTCTAGATGCAAACCTTGTCACATTTACTCGGAAAAAAGACAAGCAGAAAGGATGGTATATCTATTATTGGACGTATCAACCTCACAATATTGAACATCTCTTCTGGGAAATCAAGAAAAAACGTCTCGAGGGTCTTAAGGACCGACTTTTCAGAGAGAAACACAATGTGTTCTTTGTCTGCCCGAAAGGTTGTATCAGGTTAGAATTTGAAAATGCGATCTCTTTTGATTATAGATGCCCTGAATGCGGAAATATGCTTGGACAGCAAGATAATGCCGGCCTTCAGACACAGCTTGAGACTGAAATTGCAGAGCTCAACAAAGAATTGTCTGAGCGTAATACGAAACGAACAGTCTATCAAGAACCAAAACCTAAGGCTGTCGCTAAAATTTCGGCAAAACCTGTTTCTAAAAGAAAGAAATAAGCCACATAGGCTTTTTATAGACAATATCTAATTTCGTCTTGTTAGAAGCACTGAACGTTTATGCGTTCAATCACACCTGTTGATTATTTGATTGTTCTATTTATTTTTGAATTCTAGAAATTCAAAGCATTCGAGCAACTCATGCGATATTCGCACAAGTCCTCGGCTTTGTTGCATTATGAACATCAAAATAATTGACTAAATGCAACAAAAATATGCTCAGCGCTTTTTCTTCGACTTTGATTTCGAAGACTTTTTCTTTGTAGAACGCTTTGCAGCACTTTTTTTTCCTTTCTTTACCATTTTTTTCCATCTCGTCGTGAATGACGAGCATTCATCTTTTT
>CAZGJY010000041.1:0-7932 GCA_964525725.1 uncultured Methanosarcinales archaeon
TGCTCAACATTGAGCCGACGTTCATATGGGTGGGTCATGATGTCATCACTGCTGACGGCAAAGTCGTCGGCAGAGTGAACAAAGTGAATAGGGTCGCAAACACGAATGACATCGAGTCGTTTTTCTTCAAACGATCATTCTTCCGAACCGCGACGATTCCTGCGCGTGACGTGAAGAAGATTGGGACGTCCATCGTGCTCAAAACGACATATCTCGAGGTCAAGAAGCATGGATTCAAATAAAATATTCTCACGAGAGGTTCGCTCCGCTACTGAGAAAAGCCTGATTGACACGAAAAATAATTCTCACAATCATCAGCTGTACAATAAATTGCGCGGCGCGATTACATCCGAAGATGTTCTTGGGAAAGATGTCATCGATTGCGACGGAGTCTTTATCGGCGTGAGCGATAAATTCTACATAGACCCCAAGTCGATGGCGATCCTTGGGATTTCTGTGGATAAAGGCTTCCTCCGTCGAGGATTCATCATCAGCGTGCACTATATCCGCGAAGTCTCGCCGCACGCAGTATTCCTCAATATGCAGCCGTCGACGTTGCACAAAGGGAAGATTGTTTTCGGGAAGAGTGGCATGCGCATCGGGAAAATAATCGCCGTCGATCTTGCGCAAGACACGAATCAAATCAATTCAATAACAGTGAAGACTGGCTTGTGGGGTCGTCGCATCATCATTCCGCAAAAGTATCTCGAGAGTACAAAGACAAACGTCTTTCTCAATATAACAAAACCCGAGCTTGAATCAATGATACGCGCAGCGCCTGCTGAATGGTTAGAATGAAAGCGAGAACGACAAAACTGGAAAATGTTCGAAGATGTCGCTGATGAAGAAAATAATGGTGCTGATAACTGCGCAGTAGTCATTTGATTTATAAAATTGCGTGCCTTCAAACCCTTGACGAGACAACGGGAAGGGAACGCAATGAGGCAATGATTCATCATGCGAATGGTCTTGCTTCACTCATTCTTGTAATCATCAGTTGATTCATTCCAACTATTTCACAAATTATCCCGCATGACAAAATAATATCCTGAATCTGGAATCGACTAAACATCGACGACAATTTCACTCCGGCATGAGTACAAAACTATATAAGGGGCTCATGCACAAAGCGCATATCATTAAATTGCATCGATGCAAATTGTATCGTACGCATTTCGTATAAATAACTAAAAAGAATTCTGATGGTAGAAAAAAGAGGAGAGGCGGGGATCGGTACACTTATTTTGCTCATCGCGCTCGTCCTCGTCGCAGCGATAGCCGCAAGCGTCCTCTTGCAAACTTCTGGATCGCTCCAATCAAAAGCGCTCGCGACTGGATCGACAGCACAGACACAAGTCTCGACGCAAGTCGCAGTGATGCAAGTGTGGGCTGAGAATGGTTCGAGCGGCACGCTCAATTATATCTACGCAAATATCCGTCTTGATGCAAGTTCTGATCCGATCCATTTCAACAATACGCTCGTCGATTTTGATCTGACTGACTCATCTGTTTCAGGCATTTATTATGGCACGGTCGCACAGTGCAATGAGTCCCTCATCGACAACATGACTGCGACGAAAGCGAGCTCCTTCGCAGTACAATATCTCACGCCGTCACAAGGGCACGTCGATGATTATCTTCAGCAAGGAGAAGTGGCGCAGATCTGTTTTACTCCTCCTCAACCGCTCACAGAAAAAGAATCGTTCCGCTTCAGCGTCCTTCCAAAAAGCGGGCAGCTCGTCCAGATAAAAGGGACGACGCCTGATACATTCACTGATTCGCGTATCATTCTGTTCCCGAATTAAATGAATCAAGCTTAGTCGACGAAAATGGGCAGAATCCGTTTTGAATGACCTGCTTTGAATATTGTTGCAAGATCTTTTTGTTGTTTGAACTTTTTCTGGTTGACCTTTTTCTTGACTCTTGGCGAAGTCTGGCAAAGTTATTGTTTGATTGAATACGTCGCAGACTGACGATCATACACTAATGCTCGCGCATGCAGTCGAAGGCAAGAATTGACAAGCGACGCAGCTTTTTCTGCAGAGATTCGTCCCTGTTTTTGCGCGGCATATGCGCGCGCCGATTTACCTTTGCGAGTCAACGCAGTATCAACATGGCCAAAATAACAAGTGATCAAAGACCATTGTTGTCTGAGCGAGAGTTCGAGCATCTCTTCAGCAAGTATTTTGTGCAATGCATATATGCCTGGCATTTTGTCATGGAAGGATGCATGCATCGACGAGATATGGACAATGCGCAGTCTTTTTGAAAGACACCCTTGTTGTGATTCTGAATCCAACAATTTTTTGAGCAGCAACCGTGGGCCCTCGACAAAGACTGCATAGCTCGTTGCTGCATCGCGTGTTGTGACCGAAAGAACATCACCTCTCGTCATTATTCCGGCGTTCGACACGAATATATCAATACGTATTTTGCGTAATTTATGCGATGTCAGCGTTGCGGCTGCCGAATTGATCGATGCAGGATTGCATAAGTCGCAACGTACAAAGTGCAAGTTTGGCGACACAGATTGACGCCGAGACGCAAATTGATCTGGCGCAATTGCATCCATTTTATCCAGATTGTAGACGGTTGCGCCGCCAGCAATAAAGAGCTGCGCAAGCGCTGCGCCAATACCACTGCTTGCGCCGGTGATGAGAATATTCTTTCCTCGATATTCGTTTTTGCGCGCAGTACAATCAGCGACGTGAATGGGTGTGCTATGAGCAGTGATATATTTCAGAGATGTTCTATCTTTAGCTCCGTGCAGCGTCCGAGTCATGCTTCAAGGATTCCTGGCACTTCTTCGTAATACTTTCGCACTTCACAGATGCAGAAGAACTCTTTCACTTTCTCAAAATATTCGTCCAACATTTTGTGAGGAGTGTGCGGCAACTTATCAAAATCAGGTGAAAGCATACATCCAGGTCGGGGCACGAACTGCTGCAGATAATATGCTCGCAATCTTCGCTGCCCAGTCGTGAAGCGCAGCCAGTTCACCATTGACTCTATGAGTTCTACGCTGTGATATCCAGGGATGACTGTTGTGCGAAACTCATACGCTGGCAACGTCGTCACAAGTCTGACTGTTTGCATGAGATCCGCAATCTTTGGTTTTCTGCCAACCAGCCCTTGGTAGAGCGTCGGCAATGTCTTGATGTCGACAGCGACATAATCGACCAGCTTCTCGTCGACAAGTGCTTTGAGCTCCTGCGGATGGAAGCCATTCGTATCAATCTTTATCTTGAATCCCATCGCTTTGATCTCACGGACGAATGCAGGATCGAGCGAGAGCAGCGGCTCTCCGCCAGTGATGCAAACAGCATCGATGAACGAGCGTTGCTCGCGCAAAATCGCAAGGACATCTTTTGCAGACAAAGATGATTGCGCTGATTGCGTCGGTGTTCTATTAAGCACTAGATCGGGATTATGGCAATAACCGCAGCGCAGATCGCATCCAGGCAGAAAAATCGTTGCAGCAAGATGTCCAGGATAATCTAACGTCGTCAGTTTCTGCACGCCAGCAATTTTCATATGCCGTTTCGCAAAGAGAATGTCTTGCGCTCCTGCCATTCGGCCTGCTTGCCGTCATTCCACTGATTCAGCGGTCGATAATATCCGACAATCCTGCTGAATCGTTGGCATTTTGTCCGCTGACCAATCTGAGTTGTATTAGTTGTATTTACTAACAGCGCCTGATCCTGCTCGAGTTGCTGTGCTTGTTCCATTTGTTGCTCGCTCATCGCGCAAGGAATCAAAGGAACCATCTCGCGGTCCGCGCTCTCCGCAGAGGCAGCGGCTGCTGCAACACTCGGATATGACGTTGTGCTTGGTATTGTGTTCATTGTCAAGGTTTTCTTCATCTGCAAATTCTCTCCAGGTCTTGTGTCTCGGTTTGTGTCTCTTATTTATTATTTCTGCACGTTTTCTGCACTTTCTGAAATCTCAGCCTCACGCCGGCTTGCTTGCATCGCAAGCAACGAATCGCAATGCGGGCAATATTCATGATCCCCCGCCATGTAGCCGTGTATCGGACAGATCGAGAATGTCGGCGTGAGCGTGAAGTACGGAACACTGAATCTCTCCGCGATTCTCTTCACAAGATGGCGCACCATTGCCGGCGGAATCTTCTCGCCGACAAAACCGTGGATCACTGTTCCGCCGGTGTATAGTGTCTGCAATGGTTCTTGCAATCTGAACGCATCAAAAATATTGTCTGTATGTGAAACATGCAATTGCGTCGAATTGGTATAGAACGGTTGTCCGCCGCTCGCAACCGCTGCATCATTTGCGGTGTGGGAGTCTGTGAAGCGGCGTTTGTCCAATCGTGCGAAACGATACGCGACCGCTTCTCCTGGCGTCGCCTCGAGATTGTACATATTCCCGCTCTCGCTCTGATATTTTTTGAGCCGCTCTCGCATGAAGACAAGGACGGCGTGTGCAAATTGCTGTCCAGTTTGCGTCGAGATATTTTCCTCGGGAATGAAATTCATGATCGCTTCATTCATACCGAGCAGACCGATCGTCGAGAAATGATTCTTCCAATATTGTCCGAAACGCTCATGCACGGATCGCAGATAGTGCCTGCAATAGGGATAAAGACCTTGCAATGTAAAAATCTCGATTGCCTTGCGCTTTGTCTCAAGACTCTGGTATGCCAAATCCATGCGCTCAGAGAGGAGTTCATAGAACTGTTTCTCAGTCTTCGCAGAATAGCCGATCGCCGGCATATTTATCGTGACAACGCCGATCGATCCCGTCTGCGGATTCGCACCGAACAATCCGCCGCCGCGCTTGCGCAATTCTTTCTGGTCGAGCCGCAGGCGGCAGCACATGCTGCGCGCATCTTCTGGTTTCATATCTGAACTCACGAAATTAGAGAAATAAGGGATTCCATATTTTGCCGTCATCTCCCACAGTTTGTCATACGCTGGATTTTCCCAATCGAAATCTTTCGTTATATTATATGTCGGAATCGGGAAACTGAAAATGCTTCCATTCGCATCACCCTCGAGCATCACTTCTGCGAACGCGCGATTGAAAAGATCGACCTCAGTCTGATATTCACCGTACACGCTTGATTGCGCAACACCGCCGATGACAACAGGAGTCCGTCTGAGAAAATCAGGAACTTTGAGATCGAGCGTGATATTGGTGAACGGAGTCTGGAATCCGACGCGCGTCGGAACATTCATGTTGAAGATGAATTCCTGCATCGCTTGCTTGATCTGGTCATATGTCAGATCATCGAATCGGATGAATGGTGCGAGAAGCGTATCGATGTTGGAGAATGCTTGGGCGCCAGCAGTCTCGCCTTGCAGCGTGTAGAAGAAATTCACGATCTGCCCCAAAGCAGTGCGGAAATGTTTCGGCGGCTTTGACGCAGTCTTCCCGCTCACGCCGCAGAATCCGCTCGCAAGGACATCTTGCAGATCCCATCCGACGCAATATGCGCCGAGCGTTCCAAGATCATGGATATGTAGATCTCCGTTTTCATGTGCACGGCAAATCTCTGGGCTGTAAATGCGATGCAACCAGTATTGCGAGACAATTTTTGTCGACAGATAATTATTGAGCCCTTGCAACGAATAGCCCATGTTTGAATTCTCTTTGACCATCCAGTCTTCCATCGTCACATAATCATCGATGAGTTTGACTGAATCAAAAAGTCCGCGCACATCGCGCAATTCCTCGTGCGCGCGCCGGTACAAGATGTATGCCTTTGCTGTTTTTGCGTGGCCATTCTCTATGAGAACTTTCTCGACGATATCTTGGATCGTCTCGATATCGACGATCTGTCCGCCCAAACGCTCACAAATCGCCGCCGATTCATCTGCATTCTTTGCTGCAAGCTTTGGGTTCTTTCCGCCGACCGCTCTTGCTGCCCGCCATATTGCAGATTCAATCTTTTTCTTGTCGAAGGGGACAATCGTGCCGTCTCTCTTGCGCACGCTGATAGTGCGATGTTTTTTAGCAGGCACAGATTGCTCCGTCTGGTGGTGTTTCGTTGCGCTATGATTTGGGGTTGTGTTATTTACCGTCTGTTCAGAATCCATCGTCTCTCTCAGTATTATTCTTTCAGTGTTACTGTTTCTTGCAATAGAGTATTTCGAGTATTTTCAGCAGATATGTGCTGCTGAGGTAATGCATCGTTTATATCACAACTATTGCAATATCTATATGTTGTGCTTACAACTTAAAGAACCACAATTAGTAGTGGTCTGTAGTCGTTATTGGTGGTCTCTTTCGCAAAATTTCATTCTTAAACTTTCCTCTCATTTTTGTCCGCCAATGGCATGATTTTCAGAGAAATATTCTTGTTCGTATGTTCGCATTGCACTGTGCGCAATTATTTTTTCATCAATCCGTTTCAGAAACCCATATTATTTCTCGATGAGTCTCGGTATTTGTCAATATTTATATTGCGCAAACAGAAAAAGTGCTGATGGCAGGACGAATACGACAGTTCTCTTCATTTGCATTCATCATATGCGTGGTCGCCCTCATAGTTGCAATCACCTTTTGCGGCTGCACAACAAATACAAGCACTACAGCAAACCAATCTATGCCAGTATCATCTGCAGAAAAATTCAAAGTCAACCAAGCAGCCGTCGACGAAGTTGCACGGCTTGCATCACTCACCGCGCAGAACAAAACGACTGTCGACGATTTTGCTGCAATCGAAAATATGACGAGCGGCGACGATGCAGCGACTGACGAGCTCACTGAGATCACCACGATGGTAAAGTACGGTGAATTTGAGCACGCGAGCCACGGACTGAGCTTCTTGGAGAGTTATTTCGAGACAGGGAAAAAACTTATCTGTCCGGGACATTCATTGTCGCATTTCTATATCTTCACAAAACACAACGAGACGCAGCTCGCTGCAGACAATCTCGCCGAAGCGAAAGAGAATCTTGACGCTTGGATTCCAAAAGCGCAGAATTTCACCGAACAATATCCTGGTCCCGTCAGTTTCGATGTGATTCTCACCCACATTCAGACAGATATCAAAAATATCGACGCAGGAAACAGAACCGCAAGCAACGAAGAAGTTGACTTCCTCTCAAATGAGGCAAGCATCTGTGTCGAAGCTGATAACTAAGCGCATGGTCAGGACTATTTCTCTTCTTTCTGCGTCGTTGATCGTCTCACTACTATTCGTGCTCTCATCTCAGATCGTCTCTGCGCATTATTTCGTTCCAAGCTCATCCGGTGCGAGTTCGCCGTACAACGCCGTCGTCTCGACGACAAATGAACCGCCGCAAGCAAGCGTGCCGCAGATTATCTCAATCTCGCTCACGAACAGAAGCTCAGGCAGTCCGATTAATTTGAGTCTTCTGGATATTGTGCACGAACGATACATGCATGTATTCATAATCGGCAAAGATTTGCAGACATTCGCTCACATCCATCCAGACGATTTTTCGATCGGCTTCCAGAACCAGAGCACAGGCATCTATCAAGTGCCATATACATTTGAAAAAAGCGGCGCATATGCGGTCGTCGTCGATATAACAATTTTCGGGCAGAATCTGCTCTATCTCATTCCGCTGCAAGTCATCAGTCCATCAAAGTCTTCAGCACAATCAATGTCATCACCAGCACTTTCTGCGCCGGATTACAATTATTCGCTGACAAAGACATTTGCTGACGACAGCAATGATAATGATACATATACAGTCACACTGCAGACGCCGGCGCAGATTCCGCTCAACACAGAAACTCCATTCACATATTTCATTCAACGCAATGGAAAGAACGTGACTGATTTGCAACTCTTTCTTGATTCCGAGATTCACGTTCTTGCGATCAAAGATGACTTGAGCACGGCGCAGCATACGCATGCGTACATTCCCGGGCATGCGTTGCACATCGGGACGATGGCGCAACAATATACAGGACCGACGATTCCGGTGCATCTCACGTTCA
>CAZGJY010000042.1:0-7930 GCA_964525725.1 uncultured Methanosarcinales archaeon
GTGAGCAATGCTTCGCCATCGAGTGTTTGCAACGTTTGTCCCGGCAAAAGCTCGATCTGTCCGGTGAACGCTTGCATCGTTCCATCTGGCTGAGAGACTAGCACTTCGCCGTGCTGAACAACGGCGATCGCTTTATTGGAGCTTGCAAACGTGTGCCGCTCCCACGCATACGCAGAGACACCTGCGATGATGAGGAGGACAAGAATCGAAATCCACGCGATGATGAGTTTCTTGTTGCGCATAGGCTATTCCTTGATAATTATCTTATTTTCGTTATCTTATCTTCTCGCAATCATCTGTTTAAATATATTTTTAAAGCTCAGCCTGCTCGTATTTCTCATGACAGGGCGAATAACAGCAATACAAGTCCAAGAATTGTACGCGAAGCTCAAGCAAGACTACAAATTGCCTGACCTTGCGCCGCTTGACGCAGAATTTGAGCTTGTCGACGCGATCCAGCGATATGGCTTCGCGCCAGAATATCCGCTGCGCTTCATCCGCCGCTCGATGCTCGACAAATTCTATTCCTGGACAAATTATTTCCACGGTTACATCCAACCGTCGCAACAATCGATCATCCTTATGCAAGAATATGGACATTTCTCCGACAAAGAACGAAAAGAGATTCTTGAGCAAGTCAGACAGCTGATGATTCTCACGCGCACCGGCGCAGCGCTCGACCTCTTTACGACAGATGAGCTTGACGTCACATTCATCCGCGATTCATTCGCCAAATGGCTTGTCATAAAAGACAATCTCCAAGTCTACGTCAAAAAGACGGTCGATGGCTGGAAAAAGCCGATCAAAGAAGAAGAATACGAACCGACAGGCATGTGATTTTCGACTTACTTGCGCTATCTTATTTCTTTAACTTGATGTTTTTTGCAGGAATCTTCTCTTTGCATCTTATGAAAAACTTTTTCTTGCCAGTCAAATAAGGCAAATATATTTTTGTTCCATTTGCTTTCATTCGTTTGGAGAAGTTTTCAAATGTCCCGAAGGGACTTGGAAGGTAGAGATTATGTCCATATCGTAAGCGGGCGCTGTTCAGCGTTTTATCTGCAGCAGATATTTGGATGACGCTCGTCGAGTCCAGCTTTGCATCCGCCCACGCAAGCATTTCTTTGACTTTTTTTCTTTCGGCTGCAGACAGCGGCATGCCACGATCGATGATTTCTGCAGATAACAGATAAAGTGCCCACACCATTGCTCCGCCTTTTAGTTTTCGATACATGGTAATATCGTAAGAATTACAAAAATCGATGTAACTTTTTGAGAGATCGTTCCTTTTAGTTTCAATGATTCGTAGTTCATCTGCCCAAAATCCCCACCAATGATACATCTTATATCCTTTTTTTGAAAGTTTTTCTACAATTTCGAGGAATGTGAAGATTTTTCGTTTGTGTCTCGCGAAAGGATTTTTTTGAGGAGAAAGACCTTGAGACAAAACTTGCGAAACTGATTTTTTCGGCACAACTCGATAGAAGCGCCGTTTAATGACGTATTCATCATATAATTTTTCTAAATCCATACAGTTTTTGACTACCAGTGATATATAATTCATGCTATAGCGTTACTAATCTCGTCGAGAAATCCGCGAAAAGCTTTATAAACCAACCCGAGCTTCTGCCAGTATAACCAGTCCCGTGGTGTAGTGGTCAAGCATGCGAGCCTTTGGCGCTTGCGACGTCAGTTCAAATCTGACCGGGACTATTTATTTTCTAAGAAAGGTATATTTTCTAATTACTGTTCCTCTTTCAACTTTCTTCTTACTTCGCAGAACTGTGCAACACGTTTCTCAAGCGTATCCGGATCCATCGGCTTTGCAATAAAGTTTTCCGGACCTAAATGAGATTTTTCGGTGAGATAATTCAGATTCATGGTGGGTGATATGATGCCGCTGATGAATATGACTTGAATATATATTACATAATTTCCAATTATCGAACGAAATTACCTACAGTATCCGTGCATCTGGATTTTTTGTAAAATTCACAAGCTTTCAAAACGTTCTTGTGATTGCTTGCAAAGATGTGCGACTCGGTCAAACAAGACTGCTGGCTCACAAGTTTTTTCAATGAAATGGTGAGAAGTCAGGTTGCATTGTTTCGCAAGCATACTGACGTAAGACGGATCGATGCTTCCGCTGTTGAACAACACTTGAAGATTGGGATGAAATAGCTTTATCGCGCCGTACAGTTCAATGCCACTGATGTCCGGAAGCCGGAAATCAATGATTGCAAGGTGAGGTTCGACTTTTGTCAGTTCAGCAATCGCATCTGCCCCTGTGGAGAACTTCTGAACAAAATATCCTCTTGACTCGAGCATAAAACCATATACTTGCAAGATGGCGGCTTCATCATCTATAATAACAATGGTCTGGCCTATTCCTGGTTTTGCAACTGTGTCATCGATTGTCATATTAGTAGGTATATAGCGGAACTTATATATTGTAGTACTCAATTGATAAAGAAGCATTTATGACAAGAAAAAGGCAGTCTTTCAGTGTTTAGATGCATGTGCACTATAATCACAAAAATCATTGCATCGAAGCATCAAACTGCGCATACGCAGTATTCAATTGATTGTTCACGCGAATGAACGTCGCACGCTTCGGGAATTCTTTGAGCTTTCTCGCGCCGATATATGTCGCAGTGCTTCGCAACGAGCCAAGCAGATCCTGCAAAAATACATTGATATCGCCGCGATACGGAATCATCAAGTTACGTCCTTCGCTTGCTCGATGCGTCTCGACTTTCCCATAATATCGTTCGAGAGCTTCTCGAGAGCTCGATCCCATGTATCGTTTGAATTTCTTTCCGTCCTTCTCAACAAGGTCGCCGCCAGATTGTTCATAGCCGGCGAGCATCGAGCCAGTCATCAAAAAGTCTGCGCCGCCGCAGAATGCTTTTGCGATGCACGACGGATACACTGCGCCGCCATCTGCGATGACAAGACCGCAGCCGCCTTTTTCGTTCGTAATACCATGCGCCGCGTCGGCGCACTCGATGACTGCAGAAAGCTGCGGATAGCCGACGCCAGTTTTCTGGCGCGTGACACACGATGCGCCCGGACCGATTCCAATCTTTACAATATCTGCGCCGTCGAGCAGCAGCTCTTCTGTCATTTCATTCGTGACGACGTTGCCTGCTATGATGATGTGCTCTGGAAATTCTTTCCTGATTTTTTTGACAAACTGGCCGAATCGCTCGAGATAGCCATTTGGAACGTCAAGCACGATGAAATCGAAATATTTTTCGAGTCCAAGTTTCTTGATTTGCACCAGCTTGACAAAATCTTCGTCACGAATACCGAGCGTGTATGCAACACGTGAAGGCTGGTTGAATCTTGGAAAGAACTCAGCCAATTCCTCGACGCTATAATATTTGTGCAGCGTCGTGATCATACCATACTTTGAAAGTGCGTGCGCCATGCCAAATGTGCCAGTCGCATCCATATTTGCTGACATGATTGGGATGCCGGCCCATCTCTTCGGGCTGTGCAAGAAAACGAATTCGCGCTCGAGCGTGACATCGGCTCGGCTTGTGAGTGTGCTACGTTTGGGTCTAATAAGAACGTCAGAATAATCCAATTTGATTTCGTTATCGATTCTCAAACAAACAAACCCCCAAGATAGCAGGTCAGCACAGTATTCGTTTATATCAATTTTGGTTTTCGCTCAATCAGCTCACATATGTGTCTGTTGAATGGAATCCAATACTTTTATTTACCGCTTTTGTCTGCAATCTCGCATGCAGTCGACTCAGAAGTTTAAAGAACGATTCATCGCAGATTGCAGACTTCTGCTCACCGCATATCGCAACGGCGCGCTTGGCAATACGACAATGCCGGAAGATGAGAATCCTGGGTTTGGAGTATTTGGATCTGATCAGGCTGATTCAACTGCGCAAGAAAAACGTATAGCATATTTCACATTGCCGATGAGCCTCAATTATCAACGCGACAGTTACAAACTCTGGCAAGCGGCGAAAAAAGCATACAACGATCCAGCCACGGTTGATATATTCGACTGCAAAGCAGTCGCAGCGATGCCTGTTGAGCAACTGCGTGAGAAATTGCTCAAATACAAAGTTGCGTTGCAACCGAACAAGCACATCCAAACATGGCAGACGATTGCAACAACTGTTGCAAAAGAATTCGGATCGTTCCAAAATCTCATCGCCGCATCTGGCAACGACTTTCTCAAGCTCAAAGAACTGATCACGATCAATCACAAAAAAGGGTTTCCATATTTGAGCGGACCAAAGATTTTCAACTATTGGTCATTCATCCTCATGCAATATTGCGGCATCGCGCTCACAAACGCGCAATTCATCGACATCGCGCCGGACACGCACATAACGCAATGCTCAGTCAAACTCGGTCTATTGACTGCGGACGAAGCACAAACGCTGTCAAAAGAAGAAATTAACGCCCGATGGCGAGAAATCCTGATGGATTCAGACATACTTCCAATTAAAATGCATCCGCCGCTCTGGTTCTGGAGCCACAACGGATTTATCTATGAACTTCCAAAATAAAATATTTTACCTGAGATGGAATGAATCTTCAACAAAGCAGAACAAAATTCACAAAAACATTTATATACAGTCTTCTCGACTAGAAGACTATGGATTTTAATTACGAAGCAGACACACAAAACTTTCGCGAAGTTCTCCATTCTCTGCCATCACAGATAGAAAAAGCGCCGGATCTCGTGCGAAACATCAAAGTTGAGCAGCGCATCAACAAGATCGCGATCGTCGGCATGGGCGGCTCAGCGTTGCCTGGCGAAATCCTCAAAAATTATCTCAAAGACGAACCATTCCCGATCCACATCATCCGCGAATTCAATACGCCGAATTTCTTCGACAAAGAGACGCTCATCTTCATCATCAGCTATTCCGGAAATACTGAAGAGACTATCAGCGCATACCGAAAAGCGACAAAGATCGGCGCACCGATCATCTGCATGAGCTCCGGCGGAAAGCTTGAACAGATTGCGCAGATGTACAAGAGCCAGTACGTAAAACTTCCCGTCGTCTCGCAACCACGTCTTGGCGTCGGCTACCTGTTCTTTGCAATCCTCGAAATTTTGCATCGCGCAAGAATCATCTCTGATCGCTCCGACGACATCAAGTCGACGATGCGCACGTTGCAGAAAGAGATTTACGAAGGATTCGCAAAAGAGCTCGCACAGAAGATTGGCGACAAGATTCCGATCGTCTACGCTGCGCAAGACTTGTTCTCGATTGCATACTTGTGGAAAATATCATTCAACGAGAACAGCAAGATCATGGCATTCTGCAATGCGATACCTGAGCTCGATCACAACGAATTGAGCGGCTACGCCGGCGCGAACCAGAATTTCTACACAATCCTCTTTAAAGATGTGAGCAGCGACGATCCGCGCATGAAGAAGCGCATCGAGACGCTCAAAGATGTCATAAAAGAGACGGGCAATGACGCGGTCGAAATGGCGATCCGCGGCGAGAATCTGCTTTCAAAGATGTTCTCGGCGATTTATCTTGGGTATTGGACGAGCTATTACGTCGCATTGCTGCACAACGTCGATCCGACGCCGGTCAATGTGATAGAATCGTTCAAGCTCAAAGTGAAATAAGAGAATAAAAAATAAAATTTATTTTTTTGTTTCGTCTTTCTTCGGCAAATAGTGCGCCAAGTAATCAGCTGGGACAATCTTGACTGCAGGCATGATTTCTAGTGCAGTAGTCATTGCATACAAGCCAAGCTTCTGCGCTTTCTGACCCAAGAGTGGTGCATTATCTGGTTTCTTGCCACAGGAATAAATGCCGAAGAGTTCATGCATAACTGTAAGTCTGTTTGCATCTAATCTTTCGTGATATGGTTGTGCGAACTGATCAGGCACAAGAAGACCAAGATTCTCGAGCGCTTCCACATACGACAACATTTTCTTGCCAGCGTCTGCTGTTTCGAAGAACTTCTCAACGTCAGCCGTACCAGCAAAAACTCTGCGATTGCCAGTGAAATCACGCAATCCAATAAATCTTAATGGAGCTTCGACGAACAAGGGATCCTGGGTAATTTTCCATTCGTTCGGTATTGTATGGGTGTCGCCTATTTCAAGCATCGCTGTTTTTTCAGTCGGGAGAGTAATGGAACGTTCTCTTAAATCATAGATTGGCTCGCCAGTCGCAACACCGAGAGAATAGCGGTGTCCGACTCTTCCCCACTCATCACGTCCGCCAACATCGCGAGGATGGCTAGAAAACATAGCTTGATATTTGTAATCCGCAACGACAAGCACTTGCTGTCCGACTTTTCCTTGAAGAGCAGCATGCTCAGCTTCATATTTAGCGACAATTGCGGGATTTAATTCATGCGTTTTGAGAAAAACAAAATCTTTTGCAGGGCTTCCAAGCGTTTCTGTTCCGAGTGCAATTTTTTCCAAATGCCGATCTAGTGCGAATTGAGCTCCCGAGTTTACTTGCGCAACGTCTGCTTGTAATTGAGCGACTTTATCTGCGATGTTTACTGCTGACATGAAATAAACCCCCGATGAATTAAATTAATGAAACATGGATGCGCTCATTATTATAAATTTACTCTTCCAAAGTAAAAACAAAGGAGCGTTGACTAATTATTTCCGAGAGTGGCAAATTTATTGTTATACTCTCAATCTGTAAACTATGCTTTAGTTTGATTACAATGTACCATGCATGAACGATTCGCTAAATCTATTTAAGACAAAATATTGTTCCGATATTCATTATGTCAAACGAATACAATATTCCTGCGACGGTGATTCCGGGTCGGCTCGAGGTTTATACTGGACCCATGAACTCCGGCAAGAGTAAAGCGCTCATCGACCGTCTGTATTCATTCCAACGCCAAAGCGAAATAATTCCATTTCCGATAGATGTATTCAAACCAAGCGCTGATACGCGAGATAAAGGATATATTGCAACTCGCGCGTTTGGCGGTGCACAAGTTCCTGCAAAATTGTTTCGTACAAATTATCCGACGGATATTCTTGATATGATGGCGCAGGGAAAAGGTCTTGTCGCGATTGATGAGGCACAGTTTGTTTTTCCGGATCAGATCGCCGCTGGCTCGGCAAGACTCCGAGATGTTGTTGATGAGCTTCGGCGCAAGCAAAAACATGTCCTCGTTGGCGGTCTTTCCCTTGATTTTCGCGGGGAAGTCTTCGGAGACATGGGTTATTTAGCATTAAGTGCCGACATTGTGCATCATTTGAATGCGATTTGCCATTGCGGCGCGATCGCAACACGGACTCAGCGATACGTTGGTGAAAAACCCAATCTCAGACCGGCGCATTACACCGATCCGATATCTATGCCTGGAGACAAAGAGTACGCAGCAGTCTGCCATGAACACCACATAGTTCCGGGAAAACCAGGCTCTGATTTGTCGGACAGGATAAAATAATTATTTTCTTTAGTTTTCTCAGTTTGTCACAATTTCTTTGTTTGATTTTACTTAATTTCATTTCTTTTTTTCGCGATTTGATTTCAAATCACTTATTCTTCATGACCAAAAAATCGACGACAAAATAAAAAATAATTTCATCTCCGTGACACGGTTTATATAGCAACTAAAACCACAACCTGTTGTATCGCGATACTATCTTTGACACAACATATGGTATTATATAGTTTTGAGTAGATAAAAGTATTTAAACCGAATTTCTCCGCAGAACGGCTCAGCAAATGGGAGCAAATTTCCTCGTCGAAAATAAAAAAAGTGGTAGCAAGATCAAAGCAGGTGTTTCAGATATTTTTTGGGTTCTGATTCGTTAGGTGTGTGTCAATGGCTAAAATGTATGTGATTAAACGCAACGGCGATGTTGTCGATTTCGACACGTCGCGCATCAGCAACGCAATTACAAAAGCAGTCCGGGCGACAAGCGCCGATGTGAACGCCGCCG
>CAZGJY010000043.1:0-7899 GCA_964525725.1 uncultured Methanosarcinales archaeon
TCTCGACAATAGTCGACGGCACAAAGCGCGTCTTCGTCGCGCAAGACGCCAGCGCGATCGGCGATTATCTCGACGCAAAAAATGCAGCGGTCGAGAAAGAGACGCAGACAGCGAAAAAGCTCCTGCCGCAGATCACCGCATTGCTCGGCACACACTCGCAGCAGCAGAATGTCACCGTCTTTCGCGGCGTGAAAGGGATTAAAAAAGTTTGCAACATGCTTCTTGACTCAAAAGAATTCTGGGTCATCGGCGTGAGCAATGCATCCGTCCGTGTGCTCGGCGAGACATACTGGCGCAATTTCAACATCAAGTGCAAAGACGCAAAAATATATCAGCATTTGTTATACAATGCAGACTTCAAAGACACAGTCTCACTCAAATCCACAAAATTAAATCTGCTCCGAAAACTGCCGCAAGAACTCATCCAAGTGACCGAGATCATGTGTTACAAGAACACAGCAATACTCGCCGTATACAGCGGCGAGCCGATCGCCGTCGTCATCGAAGACAAACAAGTCTTTGAGTCATTTAGAAAACAATTCGAGTTCCTCTGGAAACTCTCTAAGTAGATGAAAAATAACAAAACAAGCTTCGTGAAAAAGTGGATACAAAGAATCGTAAAACTAGTGATAGCGGCAATAGTTGCGTATGTTATTCTGTGCACGACACTTTACTTTGACCAAAGGAATCTACTCTATCATCCTTCAACTGTGGACTACAGCTCTTGCGCTAATTTCAAACCCGAGGAACATGTCACATTTGGAGATGTGCGGCTATACACAAATACATTTGTCGCGAATAACACTCGTCAAATTCTTGTTTATTTCTATGGCAACGGAGAATCGGGTTGCGAATCTCCAATGTGGAGAGATATCGCAAATTCAGATAACATGGATTATTTAATTTACGAATACCCAAGCTATGATAATGGAACACGTGAAACAACTAGAGAAAATGTATTATCAGATATAGATACACTTGCTCAGCATTTGGCAAATAGAAGTGTAATCATCATCGGAAGAAGTCTAGGAAATGGACCTGCAACATATCTTGCAGCAAAAATGAATCCGCAAAAGATCATTCTCATTTCGCCATATGACCGACTGAGCAGCGTTGTCGATGCACTCTACATTCCCGGATTTCTGCTCAAAGACAATTTCGAACCGATTGAGTATCTCAAATCATACAACGGAACAGTCATAGTATTTGCAGGGGAGAATGACGCGCAAATAAATTATCACATAAGCCAAAGGCTGAATGCAACGAAATTCATTCTTGTCACAAATGCAGGGCATAATGACATTGTTGACAAAGCGTATGGGCAGATTCTTTCAGAAATAAGAAATTAAATCACAATGCTAGGCCGAATGAATCGTAAATATCGTAGAAAAGTTCATAAATAACATTAAATAACTTTATTGCATGGTCGTCAAGTCATTCAACGTTGAAGAAGAGACATACGCAGAATTCTCAAAATACTGCAAAGATTTCGGTTTGAGCATGAGCAAGCAGATAAATCTCTTCATGAAGACTCAACTTGAAGATGAGCCGAAAATCAAGAAAGAATATCTTGAAAAGCTTGAGAGAATCCACAGAGGGAAATTTATCACAGTCAAAGGATCGTTGCTCGATAGATATAAACATCTACAACCTAAAAATAACGCCAAAAGTAGATAGAATCTTTGAGAAATTAGCAAGTAAAGATTGGAAAACACTAGAAATCGTGCAAAGTAAAATATCAGAGATACTTGCAAATCCATATCACTACAAACCGTTGCAAGGTTCTTTATTCGGTTCAAGAAGAGTCCACATAAATACGTCGTTTGTTCTCTTATATGAAATTGATGGGCCTTCAAGAACAGTCATGATTGTAGGTTTTGATCATCACGATAAGATATATCGCGACTAACTACTTCTTCCGCACAATCTTCAGCATGAACAGACTAGAATGCCCCATCCACACCGGGCGGACTTCAACACACTCAAAAAGCTCCAGAGGGATCAGCGACTTCACAGTGTTCGGTTGATTGACGAGCAAAACTATCACACCATCGCACGGCAATATTTCTTTCGCCCGATGGAACAATTGTTTGTAGACTTTGTCGATAGAATCTTTCTCGACGGCATCACGGTATGCCGGCGGCACAGAGACAATGCAATCAATGCCATTCTCCGGCAATTTAAGATCGATCCAATCGACTTCGACGCGCGCGAAATGGATCACGTCAAGGACGCCGGCGATTTTCGCATTCTTCTTCGATGCGTCGATATGTTTGCTCACAATATCATAACCAAAAACAGATTTTGACGAGCTGCCAGGACTTGCAATGATGCGTTGCGAATCTAAATTCTCAAAAAACGCGATCGTCTGCGGCTCAGTGAAAAAGGGATACGACGAAATCGGAAGGTATTCTTTTTTGTAGAAGAGCGGACTTTGCTGCATGACGAGAAAACCCGCTTCGATAGCGATAGTTCCCGTTCCGTTGAACGGATCGAGCAACGTCTTGCGAGCATTGAATCCAGTCGCGCGCACAAGCGCAGCGCCGACTGTCGCGCGGATCGCCGTCGGATTGAGGAAAATCTTGTACTCTCGCTTCGCGAGATTTTCGTGAGAATAATCGATGCCGACGAAAAGGGTGTCGGCGATCACATAGACGCAGATGATCGTCTGCGGCGTTTTGACGTTGACAGTGACCTGCGGAAACTCTGCGAACACCGCTGAGCCGACTTGCGCCGCAATCTGTTGCGAATCAAGTCCAGTATCAGCTTGATCGAATCGCGACATAATCTTGAACGTGCGGCCAAGACCGACCCACGGCGAAAGGATGTCTCGTTGTGAAATGAATTTTGCGCAATCAGCGACAATCGTCGACGCAGAGAATTTTGTCGCGCCGAGAAGCTCGAGGACTTTGACTGCCGTCTGCATCCGATAGCAGAGCAATAAGAGGTCTTGCCGCTCTTTGACGACAAACGTAACAACAGACTCACCAATCTTGACGTCCGACACGACGACTAACTCTTTGATCTCTTCCGCGCATTCCTTCTCGAAACCGCGATCGCAAATGACAAGTCCGCTATACATAGGATAAGTTATCACTGGTCACTTTTTATGCCTTTGCATACAAATGACGAGCTTTGCACATAAAACAGTTGAATAAGTGCAATTGCCTTGGCACGAAGTCAGGCGACTACCGAGTGTCTGATCCAAACAAATCTATTTCGCATATCTTATTTTCATATACGTCATGAAAAGGCTTGCAAAAACAGCAATACCATCCATGATGATGATCGGCCAACTAGAAATCATGATACCATACGTGACCCAAAACGCAAGACCGATGTCGTAGATGACAAACATCCACAGAGAAATATCTTCCACTTTTTTTGTGCGGATAGTCTGGACGATCTGTGGAATAAGATTGATCGACGTCAAAATTCCTGCAGAGAATCCGATGAAATCAGAGAACATCATGTGTTGTTGTGGGAGACGTATTCACCATATTAATTTAAATGGTTATGCATAGATTTTGGCTGCAAAAGTTATTTAAATCATCCAACGATATGCTGATTCAATGGCAGACAAAGAAAAGATGGAGAAGGTTGAGAAAGTGAAAGAGATCACATCCAATCCGAGCGGCAGCGGAAGCGGTCAAGAAGGCGAGATGGAAATCATCCGTGGCGAAATGTGCCCGATCTGCAGCAAGCCGGCGCTCACGCTCACTGAAATCGAGCGAGAGATTCCATACTTCGGTCTTGTCCATCTCTTCTCGATGAGCTGCGAGAATTGCCACTACCATAAAGCCGACGTCGAACCAGCGGAACCGAAAGATCCATGCTCAATCACATTCACAATCAATTCTGAAGCTGATATGTCAGTTCGCGTCGTCAAATCAGCCGGTGCAACAGTCAAAATGCCTCGCATCATGACGATGGAGAGCAACGAAATGTCGAACGGCTACGTCACGAACATCGAAGGCCTCCTTAACCGCGCGAAAAAAGTCCTCGAGCAAGTCCGCGATACATCGGAAGACGAAGATGAGAAGCGAAAGGCGAAGAATCTCATCAAGAAATTGCAAGACATCGTGTGGGGACGAGAAGAGTTGACGATCACGATCGAAGATCCGCAAGGCGCATCCGCGATCATCTCAGAGAAATCTGTCGTCAAGAAGATGGGCAAGAAAAAAGCGAAGAAAGAAGATTCTGAAGAGTAACAGTCAATGAATATTATAATTTATTATTCTTTTTTTGGAATGTAAAGTCTGATTACTCCGCCATCGAGCATATACGCATCAAGCGGTAACGGAGACTTTAATCGAGCAACAAGTTTTCGATCCAAACTTCTCAAACCCACTAATTGCTCTTTTAAAGCCAAACGATTCTCCTCAGGGACTGTGCTATTCCAAATTCTATTCTCTAAAATCTGACAGTGCGCATCAACATCATCAATGAGCGGTTGACCAACATTGCCCGCTAAGCTAAAGTATGTTGTTTGTACTGGAACGGCTAACTCGCGTGCAAGTTCTCGCGCCATACCTATAGTGAAAACATCCGAATGATATAGAGACGACGTTTTGGCTTTGTCTCGCCATATTAGTTCAGCGTCAAATTCAGCAACTTGGTCTAGATGCAAAAAGTCTCTACCTATCTCTATGAGATCTTGATATGCGTGCATCCTATCTTTCGGAACAAATGGCGCAGGCACTACTATTCTTTTAAAAGCTATTTTTTCTCCGCCAGAATATCTTGCCATTACTTCTATCATAAAGAAAAGGAATAAATACGGCTTAATAAAGTTAATCACTGTGCAATAGTCAAGAAAAGAGACTTTAACAAATTATAACAATACGCCGCCCACAATAATTCTTGCATAAGCACAGCAAAAAAATGATGAAAAAGTACTGACTTTGAAAAGATGCCACGGCAAACATTTAAACAATAAATCAGAGTGAACGCAGTATGTGGATACTCAATCTTTGCATCGTGCACGATTGCGTCATCGGCAATCGCTGCCGAAAATTCAAGTGCACCAGCTATTCTCAGCCGATCAGCAATTGGTATGAAGGCGGATATTCATTCACGACACATCTTCATACATTGCACGGTCCGGCTGCACTGGTGAAGAAGTTTATCGCAGATCTCAAGACGGAGAAAGAGATTATGCGAATGGAAGTCTCAAAGAATACTGTTTTTCTTATTCAACGCAGAAAAACAGACGATGTCATCAGTGCGCACTACAATCCGAAAATATTCTCTGTGCGTCCAGTCTTCGTCACGGCGCAAGGAAAAGAATACTGCTCATTCGCATCGTGGAAGAAAGAGATCCTCATCGAATTCCTCGGAGGGATGAAGCGCAACAAAAAGATGGATATCGTTGTCGAACGATTCCAGAATACAAAGCTCGACTCGATCTATTATCCAAAAGTCATGCCAAAGCTCAGCGAACGACAGCTTGAAGCATTCGAGCTTGCGATAGAGAGCGGTTATTATGCATATCCGCGAAAAATAGAACTGCAAGGACTCGCGAAGCGCATGAAAGTAACGACGTCGACGATGCAAGAACATCTGCGGCGTGCAGAAGAGAAATTGCTCCCGACGTACGCGAGCGAAATTAAATGAACAAGAAACAATAAAGCCCGTACTAATACGGGTAAAAGTCTATTCTGGCTAACCATCGCAAAGTAGTATCGAGAAGATACTATGAGCGATATTGCAGCATACAACAGCGCGAACGAATATACTTTGTATCAATCGCTTCGTCCCGACTATACTGCGGCGATAGCGACCACGCTTGCTGCGGCACTGCAACAGACAGCCGAGAAGAGAAAATCGCAAAAGCCAAAAAGACTCAGCGTCGCAGATTTCTGCTCTGGCACCGGCACGAACACAAAACGTTTCGCACAATCCGTCGGTGGCATCGAGCGTGCGACGTTCATCGACACGAACGCGCAATTTCTCGCAAAAGCGCTCACCTCGAATATCCAGGCAGAGATTCTTGACGTTCGTCGTCAAGACATCTTGACTGCAAAATTCGCAGCGGAATATGATCTCGTGCTCTCCGTTTTCGCATATCATCATGTCCCGGATAAAAATAAATCACAGTATCTCACGATCGCCAGAGATTGCCTCAAGCCTGACGGCACACTGATTTTGACGGAAATTTATCTCGGGACAAAAAGCCTCTGCCAAAGATATTACGACGCGTTGCTCGATGCAATTCCCGTCGAGAAACGAACAGCGGGACTCGAACAGTTCCTCAGAGAAACTGCACAAAGCACGGACTTTGAATTCAAAGTGCACAAACAATTTGCCGACGCACAGATACAATCGCTCGGTTTGACGATTGTCGACGAGAAAAAGATCTGGCCAACAATCCCGATGAAAGATTTGCCGAACGACGCAGGAACGTTCGTGCAAGTGATCAAAATAAAATGAACACTATCAAAAAAAATGAGAAAGTCTATCTCAAAAAATCATCGAATATCTGTGATTATTCCAGTCTCTTTGCAGCGGAAGAATAATTCCTGCGCAATCTCGATGTCACGTTTGATATAGCTGACGACGTCGTCGTATTTGCCTTCTTTCCACAACGCCGGCATGTCCGACGCTTTGAGATCGTTATATTTGCCGGCGACACCGATGATCTGCGCATAATCTTGCAACGTCCCCTTTTTCATATACGTCTGGCCGAACGTCAGCGCTTCTCGCAGATCGATGACGAGCCGTGAATTGAAACCAGTGATGCGCACGTTGTGATGCAATGAGCGAACGAGCAAGAAGTGGAGATCGAATTTCTTGATATTGAATCCGACGAAACGCAAGAATGTCTTGCTTGTCTTCGCGGCGTCTGCGATGCTGAACCAGAACCGTTCGAGAATTTTCTTCTCATCGACGTCGAAGAAAATGTGCTGCTCTTCGCCGCACATCCAGCCGAGAGCGATGATACGACCAGTGATCGGATTGAGCGCGCCGATATCCTTCATCTCGCCGCTCTCTTCATCACGGACCATATACTCGCCGAACTTGATCGGCGCCGTTTCTAAATCGAATACGATATCCATGGACAGAGGGAAATCAACTGATTTTATCAATATTCTGCGTAAATAGACGAAAATATAAGTGTCACAGGTTTGGCACGGCGGCTTCTTCACGTTGTGGATCTTTCGAAAAACTGCATGCATGCGAGAGTTAAGCTCTCGGTGCGCAGTTGACATTGTCAACTTGCGAATCGGCAGTTTTTCTGAGTAACGCCAAGGTGCCAAACCAAAGTTTAGCTTGACTGTACAAAGTAAGCTTTATATATGGTCGAGCGCACCCACGCCTTATCCTGGACATACAGAGTTCGGAGGGGTTTTTATGGATACAAATAATGCAAATAATTGTGGCTGTTGCTCAGGTTGTGGCGACTGGCTCTACTCAGTATTCCGCATAATTGTCGGCGGACTCTTTTTGTGGCACGGCATCTTGAAGTTTGTGGCAGGTCCAAGCACGATCGCAGGCTTCATCAGCGTCGCACCATGGTTAGTATGGCTCGCAGCAATCATCGAAACGCTCGGCGGCGCATTGATCCTCGTCGGCTTCTTCACACGCTACGCAGCAATCGCCGGCATCCTCGATATGCTTGGTGCATGGCTCTTGTTCCACATCCATACTAAAGGCGGATGGAACCCGATGTCTAACGGCGGAGAAGCAGTCGTCCTCTACTTTGCAGCATTCCTAGTCTTGCATCAGCAAGGCAGTGGCTCGTTCTCGATCGGCGCACTCTTCAACCGCGGTTCATGTGAGTGCGATTGCGACGACCACGAAGGCTCGCACGATCACGCACCAGTAATGGCCGCGCCGACAGCTGTTCCGACGAAGAAAGCAACAAGCAAAGCAGCAGCTAAGAAATCAAAGAAATAG
>CAZGJY010000044.1:0-7796 GCA_964525725.1 uncultured Methanosarcinales archaeon
TTGACCGTTCGCTTAATAAATCGCAACCTTGTTCTCTTAATCGATGGCTGTCAAACCGTCTGTTATCGATTCTGCTTCGGGGAAAGCGATCAGAAAAACGAAAAAAGAATCTATTGCTGCTTTGTCTATCGCAGATTATTCGTACGAACTGCCTGCGTCGCGTATCGCGCAAGAACCGCTGCCAAAGCGAGACGATGCAAAATTGCTAGTCTATGATGGGAGAATTAATGGGCAAGCTTCTGATGCAGCTATTTCTGATTCAAGCACAAGCACTTTTGATCCAAACATTTATGATTCAAGATTCTCCCATCTTGCGGCTCATATCCCCGCGAATTCTTTTCTTGTCGTCAATAATAGCCGAGTCATCCATGCGCGCCTTTTTTTCCTTTCACAGACCGGCGCGCATATCGAGATTTTGTTGCTCAATCCAATTTCTCCTTCGGAGATTGCCCTGGCGATGAATGCGCGAGGATCCTGCGTCTGGGCAGCATACGTCGGTAATGCGCGTCGATGGCGGGATGAAGAACTTATTTCAGTTGTTCATTCAACAATTGGTTCGAGCGTTGGAAATGTCAAAATAGTTGTGAAGAAAGTTGGTACTGCAACTGAAACGCAGCATGTGTCTATCAGTTGGACGACGGAGAACATTGCATTTGGTGCTGTTGGGAATGGAGCAGTGAGTGAGTTGACATTTGGCGGATTGCTTGAACTTGCCGGTCATGTTCCGCTTCCTCCGTACATGAAGCGTGACGATGTTATTGCGGACAAAGAACGGTACCAGACAGTATATGCAAAACCGCAAGGGTCGGTCGCTGCGCCGACGGCGGGACTTCATTTCACGCCGCAAGTTATGGCAGCTTTGATCGCGAAGGGTGTGAGCATCGAGCATGTGACGCTGCACGTCGGCGCCGGAACGTTCAAGCCAGTGACTGCCGACACGATTAGTACGCATGTGATGCATGCAGAGCAGATTGTTGTGTCGCGATCATTTCTGCATGAACTCAAATCAGCAGTCGAGCATCGTCGCACAATCGTCTGCGTCGGAACGACTTCAGTGCGGACAATCGAGAGTTTTTATTGGATCGGTGTCAAGCTTCTTGCTGGCAGAGCAAATATCGACATCAAGCAATGGGATGCATATGATTTACTGCAGACGGTTCCCATTTCCGGATCAATCTCAGGGCCGATCTCGTCGGCAGATGCGCTTGCTGCTGTCATCGCTCATCTCGATTCCAATCAATTGGATGCGATATCTTGTTCAACGCAGTTGTTGATTGCTCCGGGATACACATTCCGGTTTGTCGATATGCTCATCACTAATTTTCACGTTCCAAAAAGTACACTACTCTTGCTTGTCGCCGCATTCATTGGCGATGATTGGAAACGTGTCTATGCGCATGCGCTCGCAAACCGATATCGTTTCCTGAGTTATGGCGATTCTAGTCTGTTGATTCCTCGAAAGGAATAAACAACAGGGCGTAATGAAGAGGCGCAATGCTTAAATAGGTAATCTGCGAGATTTCTGCTATGCCTTTCAGAAATTTCGTCAGACATGCAGCTGCAGCGGCTTTGCTAGGAGCTTCTGTGTTTGGATATGGTGCACAGCCGTTCGACAAAGAATTGAGCTCGCTCAATAAAACTGCGGTTGCAGCGCATCAAACTATTCCTCAGTCGCATGCAGATGTTGTGCAGAATCGTAAGCTTCGCGATCGGTTTGTCCGCGTCCTTCTTGATTATGCTGATTTATACGGTACGAGGGATGCAACACTGACGCGCGCGGAATATGCTGATGCGTACAAAACATTGGATAATTTTGCGACGGTAGTGTTCAATCAATACACAAAAACGAAGGTTCGTTATGAATTGACTCAAGCTGATATGGCGACAATACGGCATGCTATTGAGATTGCAAGAAAAGATTTTGCAAGAGCCCAAGAATATTTGAAAAAAAGAACAGATTCTACGAATTACGAATCATCGCAACTCTCTTCTGATGATCGTGCACGTCGTATCAAAGCGGGCACAGAATTAGTTGCGACGTTTGCCGGTGCTCATAATTCTTGCTGTGATGTTTTCTGGTTCATGGCCGGTGTGCGTGACGATAAAGGAAACATCGTTCCGATTGATTTCCATTTCTGATCTTCAAGCTTATTTTCTGTTCAGTCTGATTTGAGCCAGGTCTTTTTCTTTTTGCGCGTTGCTGCAACTGCGGCAATAGCATTAGTCTTTTAAACTGATTATTGCTTCTCCTCAGTAAATGAACACCTGTTTTCATGTGGATTAACTATGGCTGACTTTTCATTCACGGTAACAAAAGTTGATGGCGCTGATGACGCGGCGAATTCGGCAAAAGCGACGAAAGCGCGTCGCGGAATCCTGCACACGCGCGCTGGAGATATCCAGACGCCGGCGTTCGTTCCTGTTGCGACGACTGGCGTGGCGAAAGGTCTTGATTCACGTGATCTCGTCGAGATCGGTTCGCAGTGCGCATTCTGCAATACATATCATATGCATCTCAAACCTGGCGAAGATATTGTCAAGCATGCCGGCGGACTTTCGAAGTTCATCAACTATAAACGTCCGATATTCACAGATAGCGGTGGATTCCAAGCATTCTCTCTCGGTCTCGGGAAAGAGCATGGCATCGGCAAGGTCGGATTTTTTCCTGAGCAACGTGTCGCTGTCAAAGAAGGAGAACTGTTCGCTCGAGCGACGGATGACGGCGTCGAGTTCAAATCAATATACGATGGCACGACGGAATTTCTTACGCCGGAACGCTCGATGGAAATCCAAGCTGATCTCGGCGCGGATATCATCATGGCGTTTGATGAATGTACTTCGCCGCTCTCAGATTATACTTATACAAAGACTGCTGTTGTGCGCACACATTTGTGGGCGATCCGCTGTCTTGATTCGTACGACAAAGAGAATCAAGCGCTCTATGGAATAATCCAAGGGGGCGAATGGGAAGATTTGCGCGTCGAGTCGACGAAATTCATCGTCTCGCAGCCATTCGATGGTATCGCAATCGGCGGCTCACTTGGAAAGGACAAGGTTGCGATGAAGCGCGTGATGGATTATATTTTTCCGTTGCTTGATGAGAATGAAACCACTATCAGCAAAGCACGCCCTCGGCATATGCTTGGCATCGGCGGTATCGATGACATTTTCGAATGTGTCGCGCGAGGGATTGACACGATGGATTGCGTCGCGCCGACGAGAAATGGCCGACGCGGCAGCGTTTTCATCTGTCCAGCGTCCGGCGGGAATGCTGCGAACAAATGGAGAATCAATATTGACGGTGCGTCGTTCAAAGATGATCTGCTGCCGATCGATCCGAACTGCGATTGCATGGTTTGCAAAAATTATTCTCGGTCGTTCTTGCGGCATCTGCACAATGTGCGCGAGTATACATTCGCACGTCTCGCTGCATATCACAATGTTTATTTCATCACGAAGCTGTTCGAGAAGATCCGCGCTGCGATTGATGGTGGAACGTTCTCTGCATTGAAGAAAGAATGGTTAGGGGAATAGATAAATATCATCAATATTAACTAATCCATATCGATTATTCTCTTTTTTTGTACACTTTCTTGCGATGCTCTACGTAGACAATGAGGATCAGCAATTTATTCTCTTTTATTTCTGCAATGACTCGATAATCGCCTACTCGTAACGAATATTCTTGCATTCCTTGCAATCTGTAGAAATAACTGAATGGATTTTCCTGACAAGTTCGTAATTTAAGCACAATCCTATTTTTGATCTGTACCGGAAGTTTATCTAACTCATCAAGCGCATTTTTATCGTATTTTACTTCGTACATTTCGCAATCTGAGTCGTTTCTCGACTTCTTCCTGCGTATAGTAATGTCCTGCTTTTATGCGCTCGCGTGCTTTTTCGATCGCTTTTACGGCTTCTTGGCTCAATTCAGGCTCTTCTTTCGCTTGTCTTGCAATTGTCACGATCTTTGCGATGACCTCATCATAACTCTCGCTTTTATGCTCGCGGAATTTGTCAAGCTGCACTTTCGTCTTCGGGTGTATTTTGATTGTTGTTGCTACCATTGAGACTAGTATACTGCGGTATACTTTTAATATGTTGCGTTTATTTCACGGAAATTATGCACAACGAAAAACTGGAGAACAGTTATGCACTCTAAGTATACACTTTGCGAACCAGTATACAAAAGGCAATATTTATATAGGCTGTCGGCTCCCCTTGACGTATTTGGGGGAACTAGTGTACTTGCTGTACATTAGACGACAAAACGATACTACGATGGTCATACTCTACGATCAATTCAATCTACCAGAAGACATCTATGAGATTGTCTTTGCGACGCCGCAACAAAAAATTGTTGCGAAAGTCCTCATCAATTTCATGAAGTCGAACGGCGGAGAGATCAACAAGACGCAGATGTCGTTCTTCGCAACGAAATTGCACGACGGTACGCTTGAAGTAGAAATCGATGAACCTGGTTTCAAAGGAAAGACAGTCCGCCTCGCATATAACAAGCGACAATTCTACGACCGAATTCTCACGCCGATGAAGTCGATGGGTCTCATCAATTACAATCTCTACTCTAAAACATACAAGATAAGCACGCAATTCTCTGAGACGATCGCAAAGATCGCATTGATGTGGTCGCAAGAAGTGCGAACGAAATAATGCGAATGACAATTATTCGAGGTTATTCTATACCGTATGAGCCCAGGACGACAAGCAAAGCTTGATGCAATCCATGGTTCAATAGCTCGCACTCTTCCCGATTATGCTCGTGCTCATATCCCTCAAGCTTCCAATCTGACATTGCATCCTTTCCATGAGCAACCACTTCGCCATGGTACGAATGACGCGAAAACATATCTCTATTTGTGGATGAGTGGGAAACCGAGCGCATACATCGGCTGGAATTATGAGAGCTTCTCAACTTATCATGATTGCGCAGGCATCAAAGTCATCCAAGGAGTTTATCACAACGATGAGCCTAAGCCTGTACCTCCGGCGGGTTGGGCCGCATCACTTATTAACTGTCTTACAGACAACTTGCTGTTGCATCCAGAACTTGACGTTTCGCACATTTCCATTGTACCGGCTGAAGATAATCTCTGGTATCCGCGATTGATCGGGCAGCTCGGTATGGAGTTAGATGAGCAGATGTCTGAACTTATCCGTCAGCAAGAGCGGATGAAACGTCATTATGATGGTACTGCACGTTCTCTCGGGTTTGAGCTTGTACGGCAAAAAAGAAAAAATGACCATTCTCGATTTGACCGAAAAGAGTATGTATATCATAAAAAAATAAGCAATGGAGTCTTATCTAATACGGCGGTGGTAGATTCAAAATGATTGACGCAATCCTTGAGCCAATAGCGGAACCGTCTTATTCATCGCATGCATGTGCCGTTTATCATCAAGCGACACCTGCGATTCTTTCTCATCTGCGCAAAAAACATTTCCATCATGCCTCTGCAAATATCACAAATCTTTCTTTGCATTCTTTTGACAAGTTGCCGTTCGAAAAGGACTGGACTGATGCGAATCATTATCTTTGTCTGTGGGTGAACGATCGACCGAGCGTCTATGCGGGCTGGATATACAATGATCAAGTTATCAGTGATCGCCTAGCTGCATGGATAACAGTATTACAAGGCGTTCATTGCACTGACTCTATTGCACGTCACGAAAAACCATTCCCTCCTCTCTATTGGGCAGCAGGTCTCGTCAGATGTGTTGAAGAGCTTTCACAAATCAGTAATTCGTCTATGCAAAATCCTGTGCAAGCTGCTGCAATAACTCCTGCCGCAGAAAGCTTGTGGTTCACATTTAGTTCAGCAAATGTATCTTTAGCAAAAAAACAGAAAAATATGCGACGTTTCTATGATGCAACGGCGATCGGACTTGGCTATCAGCTCATTCGCGCTGGCGCACGGACATATATAGAATGCGATGGTGAGGAAATGTCCCAACCGCCGAAGATAAACTTAATATATGCAAAGGATTTGCTGTAGCGTGTACACCATGAGCACAATTAAAGCAGTCATCTTTGATCTCAACGGCGTTTTCATCAAGAGTCCGCCGCTCTCAAAACGATTCGCAGAAAAATTCGGCGTTTCCGTCGACGAGTTTTTACCGGCGCTCAACAGCGTTATGGACATAGTCCGTAAGCCGAATGCGCCGGATACATATTCTCTCTTCAAACCATTCTTAGAAAAATGGAATGTGATGGTTGACGGAGCAGTGATTGGCAGAGAAGCATTCTATCACTTCTGGTTCTCCGCAGAAACGCCTGACGATTCGATGATCAGTGTCGCGCGAGAGCTCAAGAGCCTCGGAATCAAAGTTTTTGCACTTTCAAACAATTTCCGCGAGCGGACAGAATATTATCACGCACACTTTTCGTTCATGGCCGATCTTTTCGACGAAGTGCGATATTCATGGACGACTGGCCTCGTCAAACCGAATCATCTTTGCTGGGCAGCAATCCTTGAATTGTACAAGCTGACGCCGCAGCAAGTCCTTTATTTCGACGACAGCGAGAAGAACGCAAAAGTCGCAGCGAGTCTTGGCATCCACGCATATCCGTTCAAAGATGCTGCGCAAGTCCGCGCGTTGTGCGGTCAATAGTCTTGCTCTCATTCGGCTAATTTTAGAGGCGATGCCGTGCGCGTCTAACTATTTCTAAAGATTTTTAAACCGTCGAGAAATCCCAGTTTATTATACGAATAAAAGGGGAATATCAAAACTCAGCAGCACTCGGCTGAAAGGTAAAACCTATGACTGAAAAAATCCCCGTTCTTGTTTCTGGCAGCGGCAATTTCTCTCAAGCAGCAATCAGAGCTTTGCAAGCCGATACGCGTTTCGCTCTCTCAAGTAACGTGCTAGGATATAGATCAGATAAGGAGAGTCCTATTGTAGTTGATGATATACAATACGTAGTCATTCCTCCCAAAAATCATTCTGTAGTCATTGAAAAGATGTGTGCCGACTATGACCGCAATTGGATCATTGTCGATGGCGTGAAATCAGCTAAGAGTGATGAGAAAGATTCTGTCGTGTTCGGAAATGTTGAGCGATGGTCAGCATTGCGCGTACCGTTTGTTATGGGTTCCACGCTCAACAACGAAAAACGACGCAATGAGCTTGAGAACGTCGTTACGTCACATGATCATACTGGATTTTTAGCAGTCAATTTTGCACGGTTTGTCGCAAGAGCAACCGACGGAATAGTCGCATACTGTGCAAATCCTGAAAATAAACTAATGTCCGAGCGTTCATTTGTCAATGCGACTGAAAGCCATCAAGGGAATGATGCACTTACTAATTATTGGGCGGGAAAGAATGATGCGAGCGGAACTGCGAGAAAAATAGTTGAGGCATTCACTCAGCTTGGATTTAGTGGATCACATATTGGTTCTATTCGTTCACAATTTGCTCAGAATGCGCTTCTCATTCCCACCGGATACCGCAAAGCTCACGGGCATCATCATTATGAATTGAATTTTGGTGGCCGAGGCGCTCAAGAAGATGCACTACGTATCTTATCATTTTTCCACAAACTCTTGGATCAACAAGCAGATCTTTTGCCTCAGTATTATAATCCGGTCGTTTCTAATCAGACCGTTGCAGTCATTGGTAGAGAATCAAATGATACCACTGCAAATATGTATGTCACGTTCAGCGAATCAGAATATGGATATGTCGTTGGGTTCGCGCATAATATCAATGGCCGAAAGCCATATGGTGATGGTGTTGTCAGTGCAGTACCATTCACATTTGACCGATTCAAAAGA
>CAZGJY010000045.1:0-7301 GCA_964525725.1 uncultured Methanosarcinales archaeon
GGACGCGATCGCGGATCACTACGACTACGCCACTCGCGACAATCGCGCGCGACACAAAAATACCTCTTATCCGCGAAATGTCACAAATCTCCCACAAGACATCGATCAATCTTGGTCTTGGACAATTGACGTGGGCGGTCGATCCGCAGATCGAAGAGGTTTTCAAAAATCCGCAACCAAGCGATTATCTTTATTCGCCGAACGCCGGTTCGCAAAAATTGCGAGAAGCTGTTGCTGCACGATACGGCTATGGAAATGCGGACAATGCCGTCATCACGATCGGCGTGCAAGAAGCAGTGTATGATACTGTTGCAGCGCTCAAAAGAGCTGGGGCAAAAAAAGTTTTAATCCCAAATATCGCGTTTGGAATATATCAGAAGATTTCTTCAGAATTTGGTCTTGATGTCCAAAAATTTAATCTGACACCTTCATCATTGGGCATAAGCTTCGCAGATTTCGACGAAGCAGTAGAGCTACACAAGCCAGACGTTGTTTTCCTTAATTTCCCCGGAAATCCAACCGGCATTGGAATCGACGATGGCCAACAATCAATGATTGCGAGTGTATTGCGGGCGCACGGATCGCCGTATGTCATTTCCGATGAGATTTATCGAGACCTCACATTCTTCGGCGAGAAGCCACGCAGCTTTTCAACGTACTACGACAATACTGTTGTCGTTGATGGCGTATCAAAAAGCGGCGCGTGCGCAGGTACTCGTGTTGGATGGGCGTATACAAAAAATCCAGATCTTGCAAAGATTATCACGGGCGTTGGAACAAACGTCAAGAGCAGTCCGCCAACAATAACGATGCGAGCAGCTCTTCCTATTGTCGACGGTCGCACTGCACCAACGATTGCATCATACAATGAGCGACTTGCGAAGAATTTCAACATCACCGCTGAATTTCTCAGCGACGTAGATATACAAGTACCGCAATCAACAGGAGGCTTTTACGTGTTCCCTAACTTGAGAATGCGTGACACTGAGACATTCTGCAAAGAACTCGCTGCAAAAGAGAATGGTGTCACAATCATTCCCGGCAAAGCATTCGGCGCACCATCGCACGTCAGAATATCATTTGCATCCGATAAAATCGAAGAAGGGATGAAACGGTTTGTTGCAACATATTGTCCTGGATTTTAATTTGGATAAAACAGTTTTATTATTTTAGCAAAGAGTAAATCATCAAAGGATTAATAATAAATTCAAGGTTGAGTAAGAGCATGGATTTGTTAGATGCATTTGAGAGAGTTTCAACGAAGTGCCGAGTAGTTTCTCCCATCCCGTTCTGCATGACGTTTGCTGCGGACAAACCTACAGGTCTTTTTGTCAGTGCAGGGATACACGGCGACGAGCAAACAAACATTGCCGCCATGCTTGATTTTGTTTCGTCTCATCGTGAGCAACTTGAAGCTGCACCGTATTCTAGCTCATTTGCGATCGGAAATCCCGAAACGGTCCGTGAGAATCGACGTTACAAAGTTGTCGACATGAATCGTTCATTCGGTGTTGAAGGACTTGCTCAAGATGTATTGCGCGCAAAAGAATTAGTGTATGCTGCGCGCAAATTTCCATACATACTTGATCTGCATCAGACAATCGAGCCGACATTACGACCGTTCGGCATTTTTCCACAGACTCCAACAACTGAAGAGTTCTTTTCACATCTCGGCTCGATCACGGATCTTATTGTGTCAACATCGATGAGCGGTGATGCAAGCAAACCGGTTTGTTTTGACGAATACATGCTTCATACGTTTAGCGCATGTGCAATAACCGTCGAGACGGGATCGATCAAAGGCGAGCAGCAAAGTGTTGTTGCGTGTGCTTGTGAGGCGATGAAAAACGCACTCACATATGCAAAAGTATTAGACGGCACAGTTTCTGCAGTCCCATTCAGACGATGGCACCAAGTCCAGTTTGTGCATAACCACGCAGACACAAAAATTGTGAGTGGACTGCAGAATTTTACGCAAGTCTCTGAAGGCGAAGAAATAGCGTACAGAGAATCAGAAAAAATCCGCTCTGAGCACAAGGGCATTGTTCTTTTCCCGAAATATGTTCCGACGACAGACAGATATCTTGCGAGGATCGCAATCCAATGATCGATGAGCGAGTCGCGAAAATGATCGATGAGCGAGCGCCGCAGTCGCCGTTCTTTTTCTATCGCGGTTCTAAAATCCAGCAAACACTCGACGGACTTTCTGCTTTGAGCGCTGATGCATCAATCTATTATGCAGTCAAAGCAAATCCGTATGTGCCACTCATTAGAGCAGTCGGCGCTCATCCGTCAATCACAGGATATGAGATTGCATCTGTCGGCGAAGCGAAAGAAGTTCTCAAGTCCGGCGAGACTGATCTGCGACGTGTCATTTACACTAATCCGGCAAAAACTGTAGATGATCTTAAATTTGTCATCGGACATAATATCAGTTGCATCAATCTGGAATCGATGCTCGAAGCGCATCGCATCAGCAATATTGCATCCTCTCATGGAAAAGTACAAGATGTTCTTGTCCGTGTGAACACTAATCTTGAAGTGCATGATGCGCAAGTAGAACTGACTTCTCCAAATGAACCAAGCGCGTTTGGAATCGACGAGGATCAAGCTATCGAAGCTATTGCGAGAATAGCAAAGCTTCCCGGAATCAATCTGCGCGGCATCCACACATATGCTGCGACAGGAATACTGAAGCCTCATGTCCTCGTCGAGAGTGTGAAGTATGCACTCAATCTTTCGAAACTGATAGAAGAGAAAACGAGACTGTCATTCGATAAGTTAGATGTCGGCGGTGGATTTGGCGTCGATTATGAGGGCGACAGTGTATTCGATGTTGGCGCGTATCACTCATTATTCCGAGAACTCATTGGAACACATAACAGCGCGAATCGAGAGATTGTCCTCGAACTCGGTCGTCACATTGTTGCAGAGGCAGGCTATTTTGTTGCGACAATTGTCGATATAAAAAAATCACGCGGCATGAAAGTAATGACATTAGACGCCGGAACAAATGCTCATCGTCGTCCATATACATTGAAAAAAGAGTATCCTATCCAAATCATCCCTCAACATGTTCCTGATGTATATGACGGGCAACCTGCTGTTCATAACGAAGAAGTTTGCATCCGCGGACCGCTCTGCACATCAGCAGATAAAGTTGTCATAAAGCCAAGATATATTAATGATGCACGAGTCGGTGATCTCCTAGTCATGTCAAAAGCTGGCGCATATGGTTATTCCATGTCGCATAAGGGCTTTTTATCGAATGATAAAATTACGGAAATGTTTATTCAAGAGGAATAGAAAAAAAATAAATCGGAATATAATTTAATTACTTAATTGGAATTACATTGAATCGAGGTTTTGGGAAATGAACGATACAGCTTTAGAGAATATCGCAGTTATGCGAGTGTACAAAGGCAGTGATCTGGTATCTGTAATACCAAATGTTCCTGGTAAGGATAATTCTTTGCGAATATTCCATACCTACGCAATAGGTGATTCAATCACTCACGATGCAGTCAATCCGATGCTTGCAGAATTTGTTAAACTCAAAGCAACACTTGTTACAGAGGCAGAAGCCACTCCTGGCCTGCACCCTAATATTGACCTTCCACTCAGAATGCAACCGAACGATAAGTTCCGCGTCGAGTATGTAACTACAAAATTGCCGAATGTCCTTCGAGATTTGCGCGCAGGAAAAGCGACCAAGGATCAAGCTGAAGAGGCGATGGATCTTCTCAACGACGGCAAGATGAGACTTGCAGAGAAAGTGTTTGATTATTCTGGAAAAGCTCAATGGCAATCACAGTTGCATGGACGCGAGGCGATGAGCGCTTATTTCTCATTCGGCGAGATGCGGATGATCGGCGAGCATGCGTGCGATAAAGTTCCACTCAAATTTGCAGGATGGACAGCCGAGGATTATATTAGAGCTGGTATCCGTGTGGTTCCAGGTTCTGTCATCAGGAAAGGCGCATACGTCGGAAGAGGAACTACAATCATGAATCTTGTCAATGTCGGCGCATATGTTTCAGGCGGAGAATCTTTGATTGATGGTGGCGCACGAGTCGCAACAGGCGCTCAACTTGGTTTTGGCGTCAAGATCGGCGGCGGATCAGCGGTCGAAGGAGTTCTTGCACCATCTGGACGTATGCCGACAATCCTTGAGGATAATGTTGAAATCGGCGCACAGTGCGAAGTTTCAGGAATTATCGGACGCAATTGTTTCATCGGCAATGGAACTGTCATGGCAAGCGGCAAGAAAATCTGGGATGAGCGTACAAACGAATGGCTCAAGCCAGCGCTCATGGATATTGGCGGGAAGCCTGTGGCAGTCCCTGTGATTCCTGAAGACCGCGTCATTGTTGGCGGCGTCCACATGCCAAAGGATTCAGAGTTCGGGTCATTGATCATCCGATTGCTCAAAAAATCTGCAACAGAAGTCCGTGCAGAGATGCCTGAGAAGAATCCAGACCTGTACTCAACGGTGTTGCGAGCGAACTAAATGCGCGTGTTAATTTTTATCTTTTTTAGAGAAGAGAGCATCTAATTTAGAAGTTTCTTCATAATAGGTCGCAACACATCTGGTTTTGCGGCTCCCTTCGATTCTCGCATGACTTGACCGATCAAGAAGTTGAATGAATTCTCGTTGCCAGCTTTGTAGTCAGCTACAGCTTTTGGATTCGCGTCGATCGCTTTCTTGCACATCGCCTCGAGCGCACCATCATCTGAAACACTGTAGAGATTTTGAGCTTGCACATAGTTATGGATGTCAAGACTGTCTTCAAACGGAAATTCTTTTTTGAATATCTTTTGCATTGTCTGTATAGTAATTTTCTTAATATCTGCATGCTTCAAAAGGTTGAAAAATGGTTTGTTCAGCGTTACATCATCAACGTCGATATTTCTCGTTGCAGCATAATTGACAACTTCCTTTGACAGAGTAGAACCAGTAATGCCTGCGGAAATATTGTAGGACTTGCCAGTCCCAGTTTCAAACGCAGTAATCAAATTATATGATCGCGAAATAGTATCACTTGTGTCTGCCGACAATCCATTGGCGATGAGTTTCTGCTTTTTCACCGACGGCGGCTCCGGAAGGACTGCTTTGAGCGACGCGAGATATTTTTCGTCTACGTTGACGAATGGAATATCAGGATCCGGAATGAACATATAATCTTCTGCTGATTCTTTGCTGCGCATGAATTGCGTGATTTTCTCGTCGTCATTCCATGCGCGCGTCTGCATGGGAATCGTCTTGCCTTGCGCGACTTCTTCGATCTGCCGTTTCTGCTCGCAGAGTATCGCTTCGACGATCGCGGTCTGCGAGTTGACGTTCTTTATCTCGACGCGTTCGTATTTCGGTGCGATCGAGACGTTGACGTCGCATTTGATGCCGGCAGTCTTGTTGAGTGTTTTGATGAATGAGAGCGTCGTGACTAATTTCTGCAGCCATTCTTTGACTTGCTCGGGTGTCGTGAAGTCAGGCTCTGTAACGATTTCGATGAGCGGGAATCCTGCACGGTTGTAGTCGATGCGACCTGTGTTCGGGTCCCACTTCGCCGGATCTTCCTCGAGATGGACTTGCCGGATGCGGATGCCTTCAAATGATCCGTGCTCGCCGACAGGACTTGCATAGCTGCCGGACATTGTCCGCTGATAGTTGTTCGGCGAGTCTGGCCACGAATAATGTTTTCGCTGGAACATAAGACGAGGATTTATCTTGCAACCGAGCATTAGACCGATCTGGATCGATTTCTCGAGCGCGATCTTGTTCGTGAGCATCGGCTTGCTTCCGGGCTGACCGGTGCAGACCGGACATATGTTCGTGTTCGGCGGCGTCGTGTCGCTTTCAGAAATTGCACAATCGCAGAATAATTTTTGTGAAACAAGAATGTAGCCGTGGATCTCAAGACCTACTTTGAGTGCTCCATCATTCGATTGTGCATCCGACTGAGACATATTTTTCACGTTCTTGTCACGACTCAGTTTGTTCACGACGGGCGGTTTATATGCATTTTGGTAATGTTTAAGAGTGAGACATTATTTCCACAATTATGCATAGTCTCGAAATGTACGTCGCTGCAGCACATGTTGGTGCTTTTTCACTTGATTCTCCAATCCACATCCGTGTTTTGACAAAACCTCTGAGCGAGCAGGCTTTGTATCTTCTGTCGTATATTGATTGCTTGCATAATCGTCTCGGCCATCAAAATAATAGTGGTAGCAATCTCCCAGATATTGGACGTTTCAACGCGGATTCTTTTGAGACACAGATTTCATATCAAAACTTTGCAAGAATGTTCATGGGTTTCAATCGCGTGCCGACAATTGTTGCTGAACTCGGAAAGTTTTGTAATCAAGAAGATGATCGAACACAACAGGCGTTGCACGAAATAGTGCAGGGACAAATGCTTTGGAAACCTGTTTACCTGGTTGAACGACGGAATAGAGATTTAAGATCATATAGTGGAAAGCTATCCTTAGTCAGCTTTGAACCATTGCCGCTGCCGCAAGAATATTTCTCATCCGGTGCTCGAGGAAGCAAGCTGATCAGCTCTGAGATTGAAGGTAACCCAACGTGCGAATCGCCGCCCCTCGTCGCAAAATATCGTGCAAAGGCTATTGCACATCTGCAGAAAAGCGTAGTACCGTATCTTTTATTCGATCATACGAGTGGGGCACATGCATTCTCGTATGCTGCGTCGGTAGATCATTGCGCGCCAAACGCTAGCTGGGCTGATTTTACAGCAGAAGAGAAACAAGGTGCGCTCAAAGCAGAATTCATAACAAGATTCTCAAAACCTAAAAATGAGATCAAATAATTTTCAAAATCTTGAAAGTATAGAGAGAATTGGGAAAGAGATCAGTCAGACGATGTTGAAAATAAAAAATTACTTCTTCATCCAAGCGTATGATCGTAATCGTGCTGTGCGACCAAAGCCACATGATGCGCAGATGCCTGTTGCTTTATGATATGCGTGCTTGCCGCATCGTCGGCATGGCATGTGATTGCTCGATCGTCCGTGTCGGCCTGCTGTTGCTGTTCCTTTCATAGTATCATTCCTTTTGTGATTTGATTACTTTGATTGCTAAAGTACTCTGATTAGCAATTACTTTTTCTCATTGCACTTATGCAAGTGAGATGAATATGATTGTATCTCCACGGATGAATGTCGTCCCGAGTTTTCGAGTGACTTGCCCTTCTGCGCGCTCTTCGACTTCGTCGAGGGAGATATTGATATGGATATCGAATGCTTTGAGGACACCGACGTACTGTCGATTGTTCTTGAGCT
>CAZGJY010000046.1:0-7121 GCA_964525725.1 uncultured Methanosarcinales archaeon
TCTACAGCCCTTTCTAGTTAAATCAACCGCCGAAATAGCTATATGCATGTGCATACACAGTAATTATATTTCTAAAAATGAACTTATCCTGTGCTTAAAATAATGGTTAGCGGGTGAACAATGAAGGCAATGACTACAACGGAAAAAAATAAACAAAGACAGCAGCTGCATCTCTCTCATTCTGATGACGCTAGTAGAGTGACTGATGGAAAGATATTCAAAAGCGGAATGGCATTTCAACGCACAACGATCCTCTCGATTGTGCTGCTGCTCCTGGCAATCACATTCTTTTCAGTGATCACAGTATTCGCTGCGACAACATCGACTGGCGTGACTGACACAACACAACCAACAGTCGTTCTTACACTTCCTGATACTAACGCAGTCAACATGCCAGTCGATGGACAGATTCTTGTCCGATTCAGCGAAGCGATGGATCCGTCGACAATCAATGCGCATACAATCATCGTGACTCAACGAACGACTCCGGCAACTGGCTCATCGCCAATCGACTATCGATCGACGCCTGTCAGTGGAACTGTTTCCTCAAACGGCGTCTGGGGAATTTTCACACCGACAGATCGTCTCACTCCTAATCAAGAATTCGGAAATGTCTACACAGTCACTGTTACGCCGGGTGTCAAAGATCTTGCCGGCAATCCGCTCGCTCGAAATTACGTCTGGAGTTTTACGACGGGCGTATTCCCCTTTTTCGCTGACGCTTCAACAACGCAGTTGGATCAAACACCGACGATAACGAGTGCACTAGCACCAATACCGCCGATTGTCGCTCCAGCACCAAATCCAGCTCCGACAACAGTGCCACAACCAGCACCAGCAAGCTTTCCCTGGGCATGGCTTATAGCAGGTCTGCTCATCGTCTTCATCATTGCATTGCTCATTGCACTTGTAATGGGTTCTCCTGATGAAAAGGGAGTGACTCGTGCAAACAGCACGCGAGGAGGAAATGCTTCGAATCGCAAAACTGTGAAAGTTAGCATTTTTGGTGATATACATCCGATCAGCGATATTATCGGCATCACTGCAACGCAAACGCAGAAGCTTGCGGACCTTGGCATAAAGAATACCAAACAATTGTGGGAAGCGAATGCGCTCCAAGTAGCTGATGCGATAAAAGTTCCGTCGCAAACAGTCCACTCGTGGCAACATATGGCTGAGTTGATCAGTATTCACGGCATCGGTCCTCAATATGCAGAGCTTCTCGAACAATCAGGCGTGCATAGCGTCGAACAACTCAAGTCGTACACGCCGGAGAAACTCCTTGCAATGTTGCGCAGAAAACAAGAAACGCTCGACACAAGTTTACAAGGAACTCATATTGGTCCAGCAACAGTCTCGCATTGGATCGATGAAGCCCGAGCACACAAAGGAAGCGAAACAAGCGACTCGCATGCGTGAGCGCGCGCGCGAATAACGTGCGTGAAAGAGCAACGAAGCACAATAACGCTCAACATAATATAACACAAAAGAGAGACGCACAGCAACCCGAATACAAGTCGTCGCAATGATTGCAATAATTATGATGTCGTATAATTACAAAATGACTGATCATGATTGAGGGGAAAATACCATGAAATCAAAAACTGCGCAAGGAGCCAAAGCAGATTATGCTGCGACTAAACAACAAGTAGCAAAGCGATTCAATCAAGCGAAAGCAAAACTCGCAAAACTGCAGCAACGAACAGAGAATTATATTTCAGAAAATCCGAAACGCGCAGCAGCGATCGCTCTCGGTGTCGGAGCAGTCGTCGGAGCAGCACTCACTGCATATTGGATGCAAGAGCGCAAAAGAGTGAGAGAAAGCAAAGACACAGAACGCGAAAAGTCTGACGCGTAAAAAATCAGTATACTACGAGCAGTGAGATGAAAGAACGAAGGTGAAAAAATGATAGTGATATCAACGGTACTCTTGGGATTTTTCATCAGTCTTATTATATCGGCTCTCATCATATTGCTCGTCACAAAACTGTTCGGCGAGACGGAAGGATTTGGCACAGCACTGCTTGCTGCACTCATCGGTTCCATCATCTACAGCCTGTCGTTCATATTCATAGGATCAGCAACGTGGGCAGCAATAATCGCAGGAATTGCGTGGCTTATCGCGCTCAGCAGTCTGTATAGCATAGGCTGGATACGCTCGCTTCTCATTGCGATTGTGATATGGTTCATCGCAAGCCTTGTGAGCTATTTTTTCCCGACGGTGATTGGGCCGCTGTAACGCTGTGATTTCACAAGCTTCCGTAACTTCCACAACGTTGTAATATTCTTTGAATCCAGCATTTAGCTCATTTGCTGGCGCATTGGCTGATTGATTAGCTAACAGATGGTGCGTATGAAAACCACAAAAAAAACAGTGAGACAGACAAAAGCTGAAGACGAACTTGCGGTTGACGATGGAGATGATGCAGCTATGTCAGATATACTTACAAAAAAGGAAGAGGGATTCTTTGCAAAAACATCGTCGCTCTCCTCTATCGCGTCGATTGTCATCGATATTCTTTTCGCAGGAGTCAGAGAGAGCATCATGCGCAGCGCGAACGAATTTGTCGATGCCGTGCAGGAGCGCATTGTCGCACGACAAAAACGCATGATCCGACATTTCTTCGTCGTCACATGCATGTGCGCCGGGTTGTGTTCGCTTATACTCTCGCTCTGCTTCTATCTCACAGACACACTGCACTGGCCGCGCGCAGCGTTGTTTCTCATGATGGGTGTGATTCTCGTGGTGATTGCCTCGCTTCGCGCATATCTGCTCGCGCAAATATAATTTGAAGATGTAGCCGTATTGTTTAATAATTCTTTTTTGTTTCTTATTCGTCTACAGAATTATATGAGGAATAGTATTCTTATATATGTCTATTCAACTATTTTCAACTATATTCTGCAGGCGGATCAGACGCAGACAAATACCTCTGAGACACAGACACAACAAACAACGAACTCGACTGCAGATGAAAGCCAACCAGCTAGCAATACTAATGCAGGGAGCTACGGAACCCTGACTGGATTGGTAAGTAGTAACTCTGGCGGCAGCGCTGGTCTGACAAATTCAGGAGATACAGCCAATTATGGAGCAGCTCTCGGATTACTGATGACTCAAGAGAGCGACAAATATGATCCAGACCTGAGTAAAAACCAGAGCGACGCTCTTGGTCTTCTCACTGCGACGAGCGCTGTTGGCAATACTATTCAACAAACAGCTGGTCCATTGTCATGGATTTCTGTAGCGCAAAAAGAACATCTTTCGCAATCCGCAATAGCCTCATCAATCAGCAATAAGAGTTTGCTACAATCACAATTGACGGTTGGCGAAGATTCACCTGCGCTCAACGAGACACTGCAATCAAATCAAATGCATCAGAACAGCTCAAGAGCGTTTTCATATTTACAATCGCACAGCCAGTTGTTTGGTGGTACATTGCTCATTATTGTGAGCATTGGAATTTGTCTTGGTTCGCTTGCAAGCGTAAGTCAGAAGCAAAGGCTGAGATCCGATCACCGTCATGTATTTTTGCAGAATCGCAAGTCACAAGATATATATGGGCACACAGATAATCCCTATGTTCATACATTAATAGAACCGCAAATCGGCGGTTCTGTCGAGCGAAATAACTTTGGCTGGCCGAGAAAATGAGACAATGGGATTGTCGCTGCGCTATTACTATTCTACGCACTTCAGTTTCTTGCTCGTCGATGTTGTCAGTCAAATTCTCTTGCTAATCTTTATTTGCGGTAACATTACAACAATTATAACCCGCGCATATGCATATATGCTCAATGCTCATACATGACCTCGCAATCTTTTAACGTAACGAGATGTTTACCCGCCTTATTCATACAACAAATATTTTTCAAACGTTAAGTCATAAATGATGGGGGCAATAGCCACCACTATTTTTGCAAAAATACTGTATTTATGGGGGTAACAGCATATGCAACAAAAAGATCAGCCTTTTTTTCTCAAAGCAAAGAATAAACAAGAAGCTCGTATACTTGTCGTGGTGAAAGAGATTTCTATTGCACAAAATCTTGAACCAGAGCTTCCCAAGAATATGGAATGTATAGCGACGAACTCTGGTTTTGCCGCACTTGATCTCATCGAGATGTGGAAACCATCGCTTGTTGTCATTGATGATCGAATCTCAGATATGCTCTATGATGCACTTTGCTCGCAGATGCGCTTTAGTCGATATATGGCTGATGTACCTATAATCATCCTCTCACAACGACGCGGGCTCTTTGACAAATACCGTTGTGTTGAAGCAGGAGCATCAGATTACATCAATACACCTATTTCAAGTACAGCGCTTGCGAATCGTATCATGCGCACTCTCAATATTTCAATGCAACATGCAACAACATCGCAGGCACCACAGCGGATAGTAAGGAACGCATTCGTGCACTTCAATGGCATAAAAAGCGACAGAGCAAACAACGCTGCAAACACGGCGCAAGAAGTCTGAATTGTGATGAACTGCTAAACTAATAGTCGAGATTGTAACGGGAAAAATTGTAGCACGAATGAGCATAAAAGCGAACCCAAAATAATTGAAAAACAAAAGAGGCGAACACCATGACAGAAGATGTATACGACAGTGATTACTTAGAAACGATGATGGACAACGACGAACTGAGCGCAAGCGAAGCGGGAATGATGCTTTGGTACAAATACGACGAAGAACGCTCATTCGTTGGCGATGAAAGCTTGCTGCAAGCACAGCTCTCAGAAGAGGTTGAGCTGCCAGAACTGTAATTTGCGATTGCAATAGTTAATGCAACATATCATTTGTCGATTGCCTGGTCGCAAGTCAATGGACTCTGTCGATAAAAATGAAAGCATTTGAGAAATGATATTATTTTGGACAATCAACTATACGACTTATACCCAACATGCCCAACCCTTTAGATGCACAGTACCTGCACCATTGGTACTGTGCACTTTTTCAACTCATTTGCGTATCATCTCAGTCTCAGTTGATATGGGAGCTGAGTTGTTCAATGCATTTAGTCGGTTTGTTTAGTTTCTTTTGAGTAGCATAAAATTTTAATAGACAAACCATACATCCGACTCATGACGCAATCGACTACGCAACTGCGCCACACATCGCACATGCAAGTATCTGCGCAAGCGCTGGAGCAAACGCAGGAGCAGTTGGTCAGCTTAAATCTTGAAGAGCTGATCAGACGCCTTGAAACAGAAGCGAAACCCGATCATACTATAACTGTGAGCGTCAAAGGCTCATCGGGAAGAGAGACTTCCCAGACATTTCTCAAGCCTGGACGTTTGGTGATTCTGAGTGACAGAGATATGCCGGTCAAAAAAGAATTGCTCACTATTCTTGAGAAGAACGAAATTCTGCGCGCAGCAGTGATTGTTCCGCAAGATATTGAGCAATATGTGTCCAAAAATACAACTGATGTTGTTCTCGTTCCTGGATCCCTGCGCAACAACTATGTGCGTAGATTGCAAGCACGTGCCAAAAACATTGATCCAACAATTACTTTTATTTCATACGACCTCGGGTTTGAAACCAAGAATTCTTGGGCTTTGGGATTTGAGAATATGCCTCATTGGTCCTTGGATGATAATAGAGATACATTAATCAAAGGACTATTAGCTGCGAGCAAAAAGACAAATCTACAAAGACTCAAGAATGCAGATATGCGTATCTATAAAAAACTGAAAGCTATAGAGCCTCTTGACCCAAACCTTCCAATAACGTTGACTGGCGAAGACGCAATGAATCTGGCGCTGCAATTTGAAAGGTATCCGACAATCGAGGCAGCTCTCACTGATGACTCGAAAGATGGTGTTCGCCGCATACGCTTCGGAGCAGATCTCGTTGACAAAATGAACGGCGGACCTGCATCGTGGGCGATAAAAAGATTAGGTAACGACGAGTATCGTGATGCACTATCGCACAGACTTCATTTGTATGAAAGTCATCCTGACATTTATTGGTCTCATCCGAGATGGTTACTGCACGCAGAATATCAGAAAAAACATTATGTCGTATTCCCGCTTTTTCAATCAGTCGATCTCGGTGATTGCATCAGTATGCTTGCGAGTCTGCAGACGCCTAGTAAATATGAGGCCATAAATGCAATTTTATTGCAAAATTTGGCGACACTTTCCCATTTACAACGGCCACTGCTCTTTGATCACAAGCCGTCTGAAATTTTATTGTCGACACAGAAGAATCCTCCGACCAAATCAACGAACAGATTCGATGGAGCGACAGCAACTGATTTAACCACTCACTCCGAGCCTACGCACTCGTTAGAGTCGAAAAGAGTGCCATCTCCGCAGTTGCTTGGCGACATCATTTTCTCAGTTGAGACCACGGTGAAGAATTACCTAGTCGGGACAAGGGATGCTATTAAGACACTTCAGCGACACTCGTCGTTAACGATGGATGCTGCCGCAGCCAATGAAGAACTAGAACATATTGCAGCAGCATTCGACTACTTTAACTGGCTCATGCCTTTCCCGATAGATGAGCATACTCGTACATTCTATGAACTCGGTTTCTCCATCCTTGCAGATAATAGTCCGAAGAACAGCGGACTTGAATTCTCCACAAAACCGCAAAATGCACAACAACTTTGGAAATATCTCACGACTTCATACAGACCCAATGAAACTCTTGCAAACAGGATTTTAGGCGCATATCGTGTCTATGAATCTACATCTCACCCGGGACTTAGACTTGAAGATTCTATACACATGCTTGGTAGCGAAGGTGTTGTTCTCAATGCCGCAACTTATGCGCACTTCCGCGATCATTTCATAACAAATTTACTGGCAAATGCCAAATTGGCCACGATTGCTGATGATTGGCAAGGATCATTTTTGGCAAGCGGTGCCGGAATTGGTGTATACAAAGGTCTGCGAAAGTTGCATCTTATATCGACTCAATATATGGAGCAGGCGAAAGTCCGATTTACGAAACGAGAGATTACACAACAAGAATTCACGAAGAAGATCGGCGAATACGTAGAGAGAAGAAAGAGCTGGGCAAGGAATGCGATATTTTTTACAGATTATCTGGATGCTTTGAGTGAAGGGACCGCACAGCATCTTGAAGGAAGTAGTGAGA
>CAZGJY010000047.1:0-7060 GCA_964525725.1 uncultured Methanosarcinales archaeon
TCAATTCATCCATGTCAGCGATGCATCTGCAGCATTCCACCTCGCTCTCACAAACCAGCTCAAAGGAATCTATGATGTTACAAGTTTTGAGTGGATCAAGCTCATCGATCTCGCAAACATCATCGCAAAACACGCGGGCGCAAAAGTGACTCCTGGCGCAAAAGTTGGCAGCACGCCGTTGACGCCGATCCAAGGAAAAATTCCAAGTTGGAATCCGAAAATCGGTCTCGACGAAGGAATAGGCCAGATGGTTCGTGAAGCGCAGCAGATTCTCGCTAAGAAATCAACACAGAATCCGTCGCAGAATAAACCATCAGAATCGAAGCAACAAACGCAACAGACAAAAAAAGCTGCAAAGTAAATTGCTTGTTCAGTATTTTTGACGAGTTGTTTGTTCACAATTATAATTTATTCACCTGAGGAGAAATACACGTTGGCAAAATCATCACAAGCGACTCATTCAAGTGCAAAGCCGCTCATCAGCACGATTACGCCATGCTTTCGCATGGAGCAATATCTCGAACTTTTCTTAGAAACATTGCCCAAGCAGACGTGGTTTGACCGGCTCGAAGTCGTCCTCGATCATAATGAGCCGACGAAACACGAGATTGAGCTTGTGCGCGCGTTCCAGAAAAGATATCCGGGACGGCTCAAACATATCATTGTCAACAAAGTCGATCCGATCGGAACATCGATGAACCGCTGCATCAAAGAAGCGAGCGGCGATTTTGTCACGATATGGAATGTCGACGATCTGCGAACAGATAATTCGATCGAGCTGCAGGCCCGAGTCCTTGTTGAAAATCCGTCGATCGACATTGTCTTTGGCAATTTCAAGATTGTGCGCAAGTTCGGCTCGACTGCCGGTCGCATGATCGAACATAAATTCATGTCCGTTGAAGAAAGAACTCGCGGCATGCTCATGGGACCGTTCATCATGTTCCGAAAATCTCTCTGCGAGAAAGCAGGTTATTTTGACGAACAGCTCAAGAGCGGCGCAGATTACGATTTGTCGCTGCGGCTCAATTTCAACGGACGAGCATATCCCGTGTTGGATAATCTCGGCTTCTATCTCGACGAAGGAAAAGGCGCAAGCACTCGTCCTGATTCCAAACAGCAGCTTGAGATGAATGTCATCTGTCTGCGCTACGGCGTCGTCGACCGGCTCAATCCGGATGCGTTCGGTCTTGTCGGTCTCTATGACATTCCGCATATCTACAATTTCGGCAAATCTATTCCCGTCGGCAAGTTTGTGCCGCAGTATGATGCGCTCATGAAAGAGCGGTATGAATCGCTCTTCATGCGCGGCTGGAGAAAGAGAAAGTTGCTGACAATCTCGCAGTTGCGCAAGTTCAAACATTTCTTGATCCGGACGTTTTCGATTTCTTTCTGGTGATAATTTACGAAGCGATTTTAGAATAATTCTTTCCTTTGATTTTTTCTCTTCGTTTTGTGTTGCGTTTAGTTTGTTGCAGCTTGATTCATGGCAAAGATTTTATAAATAAAACCGATGAATCCCTCGTCAAGGGGTATCACTAATGGTAACTGCACTCATCACTGGCGCCGCAGGCGGCCTTGGAGCTCGAATGGTCGAGCGGCTTCTCGAAAATGACTTCGATCTTATTCTTGTTGATAAACACACGCAACGCCTTGACGCGTTGCAGAAAGATGTCGCGTCGAAATACACAACGTCCAACGCAGCAACATCCAACCCAAAGTCGAAACAGTCGAAGCGGACAGTTAATGTCATCAACTGCGATGTCGCAGATTATGCTGCTCTCAAAAAAAATCTCGCTGCGTTCAAGCAGATTGATGTTCTTATCAACGCTGCCGGCGAGCTTGATCCTGTCGGTCCATTCGCTGAGAATAATATCGAAGTTTGGGCGAAGACAATCGGAACGAATCTGCTCGGCACTGTGAATGCCTGTCATATCTGCCTTGAGCGTCTCAAGAAATCAAAGCACGGCAAGATAATCAATTTCGCAGGCGGTGGCGCAGCGTATGGTCGTGTGCAGCACACTGCATATGCATCATCCAAAGCTGCAGTCGTCCGATTCACCGAGACGCTCGCTTCAGAAGAGCCGAAGCTTGACGTCAACGTCATCGCTCCGGGCGCGCACAACACATTCATCTGGGAATCGGAGACATATGACAAACCGCCGTTGAAATGGGCGGATCCTCGTCGATTCCAGGATCTTATCCAGTACCTCGCCACTGATACATCGAATGGTCTCACGGGCAGATTCATGCACATCTATGATGAGTGGGACAAGAGCGATTATCGCACGCTCAGCCCAGATATGCTCACATTGCGAAGGATTGACGAGCAGTTGCTCAAGAAACTCAAATAATGGTAGTGGCTTGATACAACATGGAACTAAACAGAACTATGGCTCAAACAAAAGCGGACACATCTCATACTCCATCTGTTGCTACTGCATCAGTTGCAGCATCAGCTGCTGCGAGCAAAAGCGGTCAGCCTAGTTCGCTCAGCCAGCTCAGTCCGCTCAAAGTCTGTGTCTTTGGATTGTGGCACCTCGGTTCAGTCACGGCAGCGTGCCTTGCCGATATGGGTTTGATTGTTTCTGGTCTGGATTTCAATGAAAAGGTCGTTGCGGATCTTCGCAAAGGAGAGCCGCCGCTCTACGAGCCTGATCTTGCTGAGCTCGTCAAGAAAAATATCGCGGCGGGACGATTATCATTCCACACAAAGCCAGCGGATGCACTTCTTGCAGCAGATTATCTGTGGGTCGCATTCGACACGCCGGTGGATGAGAACGATGTCGCCGACCTTGATTTTGTCGAGAAGAATCTGCTCAAGATCGTCGATTCAATACCTCACGGGATGAAGATTATCATCTCGTCACAAGCGCCGGCAGGATTTGTCCGCCGTATCGAGAAACTGTTCGCTGAGAAGCAGCCGTCGAAGGCATTCTATTTTGCGTGCTCGCCGGAGAATCTGCGCTTAGGCGCAGCGATCCGCGCATTCCGCGAACCGGCGCGCATCATCATCGGCGTGCGCGATTATGCTCACATCGACTTTTTCTCTCCCTTATTCTCAAAGATCACGTCTAATCTTGAATGGATGAAGATAGAATCCGCAGAGATGACGAAGCATGCAATCAATTCGTTCCTCGCGGTGTCAATCGCATTCACGAACGAGATTGCGCTCATCTGCGAAGCTGTCGGAGCGAACGCGAAAGAAGTCGAGCGAGGACTCAAGACTGAGCCGCGCATCGGGCAGAAAGCATATGTCGGTCCGGGTCTTGCATTCGCCGGCGGAACACTCGCTCGCGACATCAATTATCTCGTCGATCATAGCGATGTGCACGGCAAGAAGAGCGTTCTTTTGCGCGCAATCCGTGCGAGCAACGATCATCACAAACATTGGATCCGCGAAAAATGCGCATCACTCTACCCAAAACTTCGCGGCGTGACATTCGGCATTCTCGGGCTTGCATACAAACCGAACACAAACACACTGCGACGCTCGTCATCCGTCGAGCTTTGTGAATGGTTGCATGCGAACGGCGCAATCATCCACGCATATGATCCGCACGTCGATTCTCTTCCGTCTCATCTTGCGAGCCAGATCACATTGCACAAAAACGCGGCTGCGATGCTGCCGCTCGTCGATTGCATTGTCGTTGCGACGGAGCATCCGCAATTCCGCGAGTTGTATGCTGCGAACAAAAAGCTGTTCACACGAAAGACGCTTATCGATCCGACGGGAATGTTCGAGAAGGATGTCGCGGATGTCAGATATGCATCCGTCGGACGGATCACATCGTGACTTATTATTGCTGATCGACAAATCACCCAATCATTCTCGTACCCATGGCACAAAAAAAAGCGCAAAGAAAGCAACAGCGAAAACAACAGCATAAAAAAGACTCTATGCCGCAATCTCGAAAACAAATACCCCTGAAACGCGTTCTTATGTTCCACGACGGAATATTCCTCAAAGTCAACGGTAGTCTTGAACGATTGCTGCGAGACATGATGAGCCATCTGCTCGACAATGGATTTGCTGTCCAAGCGGTGAGTTCGAAGAAAGCGGTCGAAGATGTTCCTGTGCATTTCAGTTCGCATCCTAATTTCTCGCTTGCGACATTCGACGCGCAGCCTCGACGGCAGACGATGCCCTTTGATTTCCCAGGCATGGCGCCAGAGCTCAACGAGATTCTTGACGCGTATGATCCAGATTGTATTCTTGCGACAGTCTGGGCAGAGTACCAATTTCCCATCGTCAATATTCCACGGAAATATCCGCTCTTCCTCATCTCGCCGTTCGGTCATTACTGCAGCAACGGAAATGTCCGCAGCGTTATGGTGTCAGGCGCTCAGAATACGAAATTCCTCAACAAACGCGGGATACCGCAAGCAAAACCGCTCTTCAATCCGATAAAGGCGCCCACGACATATATCAAAACACCACGAAAGTCTGGCGTCGTTACATTCTGTCGCACAGGTCGTGGCGACGATGATATTTTCGACCCAATCTCCCTGCGCGCATTCGCAAAGATCGAGCAGAAATACGGCGATCGTGTCCTTTTTCGATATGTCAATGCGTCGCCGAGAGCGCTTGCGCTCGCGAAAGAGCTTGGCCTCAAACGCGTGAAGTTCGAGAGTTGGCTCACGCCGGCGCAACTATCAGATCTTTATCACGATTCGGATGTCTTCTTGCATGCTCGATATGACGGCGAGACTGGCGGCATCGCGATAGCTGAAGCGATGCTGCACGGTTGCTCTGTCGTCACGCACGTCTCTCATCATCACAATGATCATCTGGTTCTTATTGCAGAGCCATCGGGTCGCGTTGCGCCGAGCGATGATGTCGATGCTTATGCTGCGCACATCGAATGGTTTATCACACATCATGATGATGTTGCTGCGCACAGCAAGCATGCGCGAGAAAAATCGAAGTCGCTCTACGATGAGCAGCAATTCTGGAATCTGATGATGGCGGATTTCAATATGGCATGCAGCTACAAGAATAAGCCGCTCGAATCGGCGTTGCGCACGTCGCTGTGGCATGCAGTGCAAGCGGTGCGCGCTCGTGCAGTCTCTCTTCTGCCTGTTTCTGTCAAGCATAAGATTATTGCAGTCGTCTCGAAGAAATAAATTGGCGAAACAATCACCAGCATAAGGGCAAAACACAAATTGTGAAACCCTGTTTCTGCGTAACTGGGGGTTGCCCCGTACGGGGAAGTAGCTCAAGCAAGAAGCCAATTGAGTGTTTTGCAGCTGGTGACGAATTATGCCTGATATAACAAAAATGACGCATGCGCATGGTCTGTAAATATATTTATATATCATCAATCAATTTTGAATATCCTAGTTGCATATTCACATGGCACACAAAAAATCTGATTCCGCATCTGATTCAAAAAAGAGCATGTTCATCCTCGGCGTCCATATGGGTCATACTGCGGGCGCCGCATTGCTCAAAGACGGCGAAATCGTCGCGATGATCAGCGAGGAGCGTTTCAATAGAATCAAGAATTGGTATGGATTCCCTGCGGAGTCGATCAAATATCTGCTGAATGCACACAATCTGACGACGGATGACATTGAGACTGTTGCGCTCTCTGGAAAACAATTTGTCCTCTCGCAAGGATCGCTCAGTTCGAGCGCAAGCGTCCTCGACCTTATTTCCGTCGCGTCAAAAGTGTATGGCAATCTCGAATATGCGCTCGGGCGAAATTATATGCCGCTCAACAAACTGAAGAAAATCGTTTTCGAAGGTCCTGCGTCGGACAAGATCGCGCGCGTCGCACGCGAATTGATTTCAAAAAAGTTGAATATCTCTGAAGGAAAAATATTATTCGTCGATCACCATTTGTGTCACGCGTTCTCTGCGTATTACGGACTTTCGAAGTCGCATGAGAAAGCGCTTGTCCTCACACTCGACGGCGAAGGCGACGGTGTTGCTGCGACGGTCAACGTTTTTGACGGGTTTTCATTTGAACAAATTGCAAGTACGCCAAAAGAAGCGTCGCTCGGTTATGTCTATTCGCTCACGACGTCATTCCTCGGGATGAAAGCGCTCGAGCATGAATACAAAGTGATGGGCCTTGCGCCGTATGCAAGCTCGAAAGGGGAAAAATATTATCTGAAGACGTACGACAACGTTTTCAAAGACGTTATCTGGCTCTCGAAGAAAAATCCGCTCGTGTTTGAGTCGTCGATTCCGACGAACAGATTCGACCGGTACTTGCGCGCACACGCAGTCGGCGAGCGTTTCGACAATGTCGCAGGCGCAGTGCAACATCTTACTGAGTTGCTCGTGTGCAAATGGGTCGAGAATGCGATCGCAAAGACTGGGATCAGCAACGTCTATTGTGCCGGCGGCGTATTCATGAACGTCAAGATGAATATGGCGATCTCAAAATTGCCGAGCGTCAAACAGCTGCACGTTCTTCCAAGCTGCGGCGACGAATCGACGCCGATGGGTTCTGCATACTTTGCATACATCGAATATTGCCATGCGAATCATATCGCGCCGCGACCACAGCCGATCACACATCTGTATCTCGGTCCGAATTTCGACGACGAAGTCGAGAAATATATCAAAACGAAAAACCTCGCGAAGAAATATACAATCCAGAAAGCCACGCCGCAGCTCATCGCTAAAATGCTCGCCAAAGGCGAGATCCTCGCGCGCTGCGTCGGTCCGATGGAATTCGGCGCGCGCAGTCTCGGCAATCGTGCGATCATTGCAAATCCTTCTGATTTGCGATATGTCTGGCAGATAAACGACCAGATCAAAATGCGAGACTTCTGGATGCCGTTCGCTCCGTCGATGAAAGAGGGCAGCGAGTTGCGTTACATTAAAAATCCGAAAAAATTTGCTGCGCCGTACATGATCCTTGCGTTCGACTCGACAGAACTTGCGCACAACGAAGTTCGCGCTGCGATGCATCAAGCAGATTTCACGCTGCGTCCACAGATTGTCTCGCGCGACTGGAACGAGAAGTATCATGATATCATCGCGGAGTTCGAAAAGCTGACCGGCATCGGCGCTGTGCTCAATACGTCATTCAACCTGCGCGGCGAA
>CAZGJY010000048.1:0-7042 GCA_964525725.1 uncultured Methanosarcinales archaeon
TCATTCAATAAAGCATTGGATAAAATCTCAAGAAAGTTTCCTGATGTAAACGAACTCATATTAGCTTATCAAATTAAATAATTATTAGTTATTATAAAATTCATGTAATAAGAATTAAAGTAAAAAATTGAGGCGGAGAGAATAATGCACACGCTGTTAGAACGACTAGAACCGATTTATGCAGACTATCGATTTGGGAAAGCAGTAATTTTGACTCGCCCGACTCGAGATGATCGAAATAAGGTTCTTGATGTTGTGGAACTGCGACGTGTTGCACAAAGTCATGCTTCTCACGAACTCATGCAGTATAGTGGTAATATCTTTATTACAACAAGACGCAATCTTCAATATGATTTGTCTTATCAGCTCGGTGTCATTGAACATAATTGCTTTTTCAAAAAAGTTGTCAAGTCTTTGCCCGAAACAGACAAAAATGCGTACGCAAGAGATCATCTAACCAATTCTCAAAGTGCACGATATGGTCAAGATGCTGATGCGTTATTTGGAGCATCACACCTGGCATACAGAATACCAAAAGCTCCTTTATCCCAAGCAGTCCGTGCAGCAATTGCTGGGGCTGCAATCACTGCAGTAGTTGCGCTTTGCTCTGAAAATAAACTTGATAAAGTCGCATATGGACTTGGTGTGAGTGCAGCAGCATCAGCCATTGTTGGCGTTTCTGCGCATTGCCGCAGCGTCGCTGCTCATAGACGGGCGCGACGTCTTGAGTTCATATTTTCGGAATTCGATTTGTGATGCTTTCAAGGTTGAAATTTCCATGAGCTGCCTACAATTCAGACGAAGATGAGCATGAATAAATCAATTGATGTGATAGTAAATTCTCCAGATCAAGCGAGACCATTATCCTTCTGGCAAGTCGCGATTCCCGTCGGCGCTGCGACAATAACAGCGGCAACAGCATGTGCCGTAAGCCAAGATATGGTTGAACACTTTGGCCTCGGAAAGACTGAGATAGTCGCTGCCGGAACTCTCATCAATAGTGCTGTCCGGATGCCATCTTTTGCGCTGTTCTACTTTCTTCTCAATCGGCAGCAATATGTTCGAGATGGATCAGTTCAATTCAGACAAGTAATCAAAGATGCCGCCACTGTCGTTGGTTCAGCGTTGCCGATGGTATTATGTTCAGGAATAGGTTTGCCGATAATTGACGCAGTGTATTTGAACGCGAACACGCCTGCGCTCAAGGCTGGTCTTTATTCTGCGCTCGAAGTCGCTGCAGTGTATACCACGTATATGGGTATCATGGTTCCACGCGCGCAACGAAGTCTCTCGCCACATCTCGATAGAGCACTCAATTATACGAAGAAACAATTGTAGTGAATCTGAAAAATAGACGGAGAGAAAGATTGATCCATTTCTAAGATTTTTAGCGAAACCGCAATAGCACCATAATTCAATGCGAGAAATCTTTTTTACCAGTAATTATATATGACAAGCTACCCATTATATACTCCATGCATATTTGTGGATATGCAAGAATTAAATGCTTTCTTCACACAAAGTATGACTAGGAACTATGGGAACCGCCTCTCTCTCTGCAAAAGCATGCATCGCTTTACGTACATACTGCCCCCTCATCTGCATAACGGTAATCGCAGCTCTCATCCGCATATTCATGCTTGGCAGCCAGAGCGTCTGGCTTGACGAAGCAATCTCGCTGCGCATCGCGATGCGCCCAATCAAATATGCAATCACCTTTGTCGATCCGACGCCGCCGCTCTATTATATAGTGCTCAGCGCGTGGTATCATATTTTTCATGATTCATTATTGTGGGCATATCTACTATCCATTTTCATCGGCATCGCACTCGTCATCGTCATGTATTTCTTTGTGAAAAGGTTCTTTTCTCACAGAGCGGCGATCATCGCCTCGCTTCTCACAGCAATCAATGCTGCATTCGTCTATTATTCGCAAGAGATACGGGCATACAGTCTTCTCTTTCTTCTCGCGCTACTCACACTGTTTGCATATTTGGCGTTTCGCGAGGCGCAAACGGCACATGCTTTGACAAACAAAATAATAAAAACAGGAATACTCTTTGCAATCAGCGCAATTGCACTTCTCTATACGCACATTTACGGCGCAATAATTATATTCGCGATGGCAATCGACTATATTGTCTGGCGTCTCTGGTTCGCACCGACTAGAAAAAGCTCAGCGAACAATGGCAACGTTGCAACAGCCAAAGCTGCAACTGCCGACGCTGCAAACACTTCAAATTCAAAAAATTCAACAAGCAATTGCCGAGCGTGGATCGAAGCGCTCATTGTATTTGGAATCATAGCAATCTCATATATTCCCTGGCTCATCCGCTTGCCAAAAATTATTGCGCAAGGCAACACATCGTGGATAGTCTCGCCAAATCTTTGGTCGTTGTGGTACCTTGTGCGCTCATACATCGCCGGTGAGATCTATTCGTATTTCTATGTTCCCGTCATACTCCTGTTCGTCTTTGTCATCATCCGCGCAATAATATTCCAAATCAGACGCATCAATGCACACAAATATGCGCACGAATCGGACAAAGCGTGCAATAAGAATGCGAGGGACTCACAAGATTCGAATCCCACGAACGGATTGCACGACGCGCGGCAATTCTCGCTCCTCTTCATAGCACTGCTCGTCGTTCTGATTCCCTTCACAATCTCTCTCGTTACGCTGCCTTTCTTCACGACGAGATACGCACTCGTCTCGCTTGTCTTTTTGATTCCTATCTTTGCACTGTACCTCAATGCAATATCGCAGAGAACAATGCGCACTATTATCATAGCAATAGTCGTGCTCACGTGTATCGGCGCAACACTTGTCCAATCGCAGATTGTCCTCAAAGACGATTGGCGGTCAGTGAGTGTGATTGTCAAAGACGCGAATGATGCAAAAGTTCCGACATTTGTGACGTCCATTTACAACGCAGTAGCCCTCGGTTATTATGTGAATGCGACGTGCCTTGGCAATTACGATCGAGACGATCTCATCTATGATTGTCTTGCAACGAGTAATCAGCTATATGCAATTCCACAATTATCTGCGGGACTTCCATTCGAGCCAGATTCGTTCTTGCTTGTTTTGGATCAACGCATCAACACGACGAGCGGCGATTTGTTCCTCGATACGATCCGAGAGAATTATACATTGACGCCTATACACACATTTTTATTGCACACCTCGAATTCCCTTCCAGCGTCGATACATCACGCACTCGACGGAGACTCTGATTATCAATCAGGATTCAGCGAGATCTTCGTGCTTCGCGCCGACAGGATAAATGAAAAATCATGAGCAACAACTGCAACAAGTATCAAAGCCTCAGAGTCCTTCATGACTAAAAACACAACCCGGCATGCAAAGAAAACTGACGGAATTACTCAGACAGCTCTGACAGTGATACTTCCGACGTATAATGAATCTCGTCGGATAACACAGACACTCGACACCATTTGCACGTATTTGCAAGGCTATTTTCACGATTCAAGACTCGGAGCAAGTGGAGCGCATGGGACGCAGAACGCACAGTTCGAGATTCTCATTGTCGACGATGGCTCGACCGACGGCACAATTGCAAAGATAAAATCTTTCCAAGAAAAAGAGGAAGAACGAGGAAAAGAGCAAGAAAAACAAAAAACAAAAGAAAGAAACGAAAAAGGAAAAAACAAAAATAGAGAAACAAAAACTGGAAAAAGCGCGATCGGATCAAATTCACAGACAATCAGCCACCCATTAAGTTGCAGAATAATTGAACTTCCACACCTTGGCAAAGGCGCAGCGGTGCGCGAAGGGATGAGGCAAGCCAAAGGGGAATATGTGTTTTTCACCGATTGCGATCTTGCGACGCCGCTTGATGCAATGCAACAGCTCATCGCACGCATCGACGAAGGATGCGACGTTGCGATCGCAAGCAGAAATCTGCCCACATCCTCACGAGTGATAGAACAGTCAAGCTTTCGTCACGCACTCGGTCAACTATTCCCTAAAGTCGTCAACACGCTCTTCTCTCTTAACATTTCAGACACGCAGTGCGGTTTCAAGATGTATACAAATCGCGCTGCAAAAATAATAAGCAGTGAACAGACAATCAACGGTTGGGCATTCGACGTCGAGCAACTCGTGATAGCCCAAGAGCAAGACCTCAAGGTTTGCGAAGTTCCCGTCCGCTGGACAGATAAAAGTGGTTCTCGCATAAATGCTCTTCGAGATGGATTAAGTATGCTGCGAGAACTTATGATAATATGGATCAACAGATATCACGGAAGGTATCGCGCAAAACAAAGCGATTCCAATTCAAAAAGCCCAGGGCGTACTCTCCGTCGTCCAAGAATGGAAGAATTCCTGCTCTTCGTCTTCACCGGCGGCATATCGACGATTGTCGACTGGGGTCTCTTCGCACTCTTGCTCGCAGTCGCAGTTCCTTCCATCTCAAAGACAGTCGCTCTCGTCATCGCATATTGCGCCGGTGCCTGTGTGAATTACATCACGAACAGAAAACTGACGTTCAACTCGACAGACAAGCGTATCGTGCGGCAAACTGCAATATTCTCAATCATTGTCGCATGCAACCTCGTTTTGAGCATATTGTTATTCGATCTGCTCGATGCATCGTTTATCAAATCAGCACTGATTGCGCGAATGGTGACAACGGTGATAATTCTGTTCGTCAATTATATCATGCACAAGAATATCACGTTCGCAAAAGAAAAGCGATTTGAAGAGTGAGAATTCAATCCTCTATTTACATCGGCACCCCAGGTTCATTCCAGTCGCCAGTTCATATATTCAAATCGCCATTTCCACGAAATCACATATATTTATATTTGGATGATCATCAAAAATCGATATGCAAGTAAAATCCTTGTTCAAAGATTTTGATGAGCTACAGCTCACTCACGGCGACAAAAGTCTTAATGCAATCTATGGCTGTGGCTGTGTTGATTCTCCGAAATTATGTCTTGTTTTCATGAATCCGACTGCCAAGAATGTCTCGTCCGATAAGAACTGGAAAGGCATCCATGCGCCGTGGATCGGCACGAAAAACATATGGAAGATGTTACAACAGCTAGACTTGATCAGTGCGGACATTGCAAAACGGATTACAGCAAAAAAACCGAGCGACTGGGACGAAGAGTTTGCGCTCGAAGTGTATACAGAAATAAAAAATAAATCTCTCTATATCACTAACTTGTCCAAAGCGACACAGATCGATGCGAGGCATTTGTCGAACAAAGATTTTCAGAAGTATTTACCGTTATTGCATAAAGAGCTCAAAGAGATAAAACCTCGTGCAATAATTGCGTTTGGCGGCCAAGTAAGTTCTATTTTGCTCAATACTGGCATCAGGCTCTCTGAGTCCCGCAAAAAAAGCCACGCATTGCTCATCGACGGTCATGAGTTCAAAGTATATCCTGTATTTTATCCGGTGGGGCAAGGCATGCGAAACATGCCCGTCGCCAAAGAAGACATAGTTTGGATTCTGAAGAATAGTTAATATGCCACAACTAGATGTGTGCTCGCTGCGACTCGTAACCTCGCCGCAGATGGATCAGTGAGCCGAAAAACAAAGAACTCAACAAATAAGCATCTTTCTATTGAGTATTTCAACCATGACATCTAATACTCTTGTGATATTCTGAAGTCAGATAACAGTAAAACGCTTGTTGATGCAGCGGATTTAGGAAAAGCTTATTCAGCGAAAATAACATGGGAAGCAATATATACGGTGAACAATGAATTACAACCCGACATCCGAAGACAAACTGCAAGAGATAAAGATCGGTCTCAATAAAGAAGATAGCTTGATTTGCATAAAAAAAAGTGATGCACAGGATTTTGAGCAGAAAAGCAAACGCGACGGAAAAGGAACGATCCAAATCATGACGTATGGGAATTACATCGTCTATCTGCGCGCAAAAGGCCCGACGTTCCCGAATATTCCACTCTCAAAGTTCAACTACACATCCGGAACATTCGAGAAGAAATGGGGCACCGATCATCGAACGATTGTCCTCACGCCGAATCACTCAAGCATCCGCAAGATTGAGATACAGATTCAAGGCATCAATATCCGCAAGATGAAACTGCTCACTGATCGGACTGGCGATGTGCTCGAAGACCGCGCCAAAGTGAAAATAACGAGACACTATCGATTCCATAAAGGAGACTCCGAAAATAGAAAAGACAGCACAGTCGCATCGCCTGGGCTCAAAAAAGCAAAATGATCAAATGACTTGATGCGTTTTGCAAAAATAATTTGATCGCAACTCATTTGATGCACCTCGTATAAAAACAAACATATGCACATATGCCTATGCGCATATGTTCAATGTGCAAATGTAAAAATATTCAAATGCATAACTGTGCAAACGCCACAATTATTGAATTATTGAATTCGTTAAAGTATTGCATTATCGACGGAAAATAGCAATCTTTTATATGCAGGAAAAACATCCCATTTGGACAATGCAGAAAGCGGATCCTAATTCACCTAGATTGACGGAAAATGACAAAGATGTACTGCGTCAAATAATCGAACACTCAAAAATTCCTGATAGCAAGATTGCCGGCGACATCGGAATATCTCCGCAAGCAGTGTTCAAGATCAGGACAAAATTAGAAGATTTGGGCATAATCAAAGGGTATACGCCCGTCATTGACTTCAAAAAAATCGGAATCCAAGTGTTGTCGCTCCTCATCTTGCGTCTCAAGCCAGATATCTGGAATCGTTTCTCTGACGACGCAGTCTCCGAGCGAATCTCGAAGATTCCCTACATCATCTCCGCATACCGCGTCGCAGATGCCGGCGCATCCCATATTTTACTCATTGGTTTTCGTGATACAGAGCAAAAAGAAAAATATCTTGCGACATTGCAGACAAAATATACTGACGACATCGAAATAAAGGAAGTATACACATTCTCAGTCGACAAGATCATCACCCAGAATCCGATTGGTCTGCTCAACGAAATGATAGACAAGACTGATGTCTCCCATTACGAATTGTTTCCTAACGACAAAAAGAAGAATCTCAAC
>CAZGJY010000049.1:0-6767 GCA_964525725.1 uncultured Methanosarcinales archaeon
GGGCTTTATGACTATATAACTGTTTTTTATTTAGCTTTCTCTTTATTATTCGGTCATTCTATAAGAAACCAGCGAGACCCGTTTGCTTTTCTTTATCTTTCCCGAAGACACCGTCTACGCGGAATCGAAGAAGATCCAGACACTGTCTCGTATATGCACGAATGCCGTACTTTTTCCCAAGATTTATCGAGAGATCAAGATATTTGACAATCGAGCCTTTGCTTATTGTGAACAAAATCTTAGTGCTGCCGCAGCCATATTTTGTACATTTCCCGCTGAGCGGCGGTCTTCTGAATTTTGTGTTACACTTGGAGCAACGGAACTCTTGCTGCGAAAATTTACGGAGATTGCCCATCACATCGCGGATGAAATGTTTGTCAATGACAATCTGCGCGACGTCAGTTGCGTCGACTGCACGAATCTTTTCGGCGAGGCGCATCTGTCCTTGCACTTTCTCGTCCATAGATGGGAGTGTTTTATATGCGGAGCAGAGGACTCCGTGGTTGAAATCAGAGGTATCGTGCGTGAATCCCATGCCATCGAACTGTTTTTCGGTTCCAATGACGTCACTCGTCTGAGCAATCTTGACTTCCCACGGTTTCTTGAATTGAAGCGCGGCTTCATAGAGTTCGAGCGGATATTTCCACGCCGTGTCAACGTTGAGATACATATCGTCGACTTCAGATGGATTGATAATGCTTGTCAGGACAAGCGGCGCGTCCATTGTCCCACCGCGATGCTGCGGCAAGAATTGTGTCGAGAAATTGAGGAAACCATCCATGAGAAGAAATGCGCATGTTTCGTCGCCGTCGCAGTCTCGACGCATCGCTGCGTGCAACATCGGATGACAATACAGCGGTTGGGATTTTGTGAAGCCGATGATTCTTGCAGCTGTCGCTGCAGATGTGTGCGGCGCAAGACCAAAAACAATTTGTCCAACGAGATCTTGTTTGTTTCTCAATTTATAGAATGGCTCAACGCCGTACAGTTTTACTAAAAGCTCGTCTATAAAGTTTGCTGCTCTGAAAAAGACTTCGTCACATTTTTCATTTGGTGAGAGCGGGCAGCACGGAATGACTATGTCTTGCGGGAAGAGCTCAATCACTTGCTCAGCGTTTACGAGTGCGTCGCCGCGGATATCGTGTGTGTAACCAAGCTCTATAAGCCTCGCGATTGGTGTGTCAATCTCTTTTGCTTTGAAATGCGTGATTGGTGCTTCGCTCGCATCGTATCTCGTCGTGCCATCCTTATTTGCGTAGACATCATATTTGTGTCGCAGTTCTGCTTTGAGTGCGTGCTCTGTCACTATAATCGATTTTTTTACGCCGTTCTCTTCTACATCGATCTCTTGCGGCGGAACGCCGTAAACTGCGCCAGCCATTTTCCTCATCTTCGCTTTCTCTGGTCTGCCCATTCTAGCTCCGATGAATATTCCTGCTTTGTCGCGCTGCTTGTATGGTGATATGCTGTTGAGCCACGCAAATGCATCGTCTGTCTCTTCAGCATAATGTTTCTTTGAGACGGCTTTCTCGTTTGAGAATATGCGGTATTTGTCGAGAAGCATTGCGGCTTCGAATGGTTGGCGTATACCGAACAGCTCAAGAATGAGAAGTGACCAATCTTGATCGACGACGATATATTCGTTGGATGGCGCGCGGTGAGGAATCGCAAGCTTTTCAAATACTATTTTCCGTTCTGGCGTGTAGATGAACCGAAGCTTTTTGTGGAGAGTGTTCTGATGGGGCGCGTCTGCTGTGCTTGTTTCTTTAATGTCGTCTGCAGTGAAGAGTTGCGCCGTTGCGAGAGCTGCTAAAAACGTGTCAAATTCTTGCCAGTCCAATAATTTCCAGAATGCTGTGAACTCAGGATGGAGCGGCGTCTGTGTTGATTGTGCGATGAAAAGCGCTTCTTGCAACGTAATTTTCGTCGTCATAGGTTTATAGAACAAATCAAGCAGACGTGATTGTGTCAAGGAATCCGCTGCTTGCGCTTTTATGGATAGAAATGCTGGTGACTGTTTCTGCGTCAATTTTAATATTGGATTTGTAAATGTTTCGGCAGATGTATTAAGTGTTTGCATTGCTGCCGTTGTTTGCTCGGAGGCAGTGTATTGAAATGAGGTTTGTTTGAAAAATTCGAACGCAATAGTTGCGTTTTCTTTTGCAGAAAGAGATATGGATTCAAGCGGCGATATAGCAATGCTTGTAGCTGTACTTGGAGGCGTTATTATTATGGTGCTTGATTCTGTTTGTGATTCTGAATTGTGCGCCGAGTTATTGTCGTTAGTATTTTGAGCTTTTCGTGCTTTGAGTGTCGCTTCTAATTCTTGGATCCACCACTCTTCACAGTAACCAACTGGCATGAGCGCATGTGCACGGTCGAAGAAGTCCCCATAGCAGATGAGAACGTCTCCCAGATAAAGCACCTCTTTGACGCGTTTCGTGATCCGTTTCGCTTCTTCTATTGTATCGATGTGGACTACGGAATCGTCTTCGAGAAGAACAGTTGGACCGTCGATATTATCGCAAGAAACAATCGTCGTTGCTTTTCCTGGACGCTCGACTTTGAGTTGTGTGCCGATTGCGATAAAATCGTCGAGGATATGCATTGTTGCAGGATGCATTGCTTGAGCGGAGAAACCGCTGACTCTTGATCGACCATATCGAAGGCGGAATCCGCCAGGTCGCAGAGGATGGCTGACGACCGGTCTTCCGCCTACGAGATCAGCCATATATGTGTAGACTGGATATATTTTTGTCTCATCTTTTTTTTCTGTCTTTTGTTTTGATGAGGATGTCGATTTTGCTTTTTTTTGAATATGAAGAAATTCCTCAAGGAATTTCCAGTCTTGCAGCTCCATCGGCTCGATCCATTTTGAGATATTTTTCCATAGCTTAGGGGCCTTGAGCGGAATGCATGAAGAATGGATGAGACAAAAACCGCTGCGTATCCTGTTCGCTTTTACTCGAGGGAGATCTTTGTAGTTTGAAACTTCAAACGATTCTGATGGATCGCCGCTGATCTCTATCGGGCAATTCGCAGTCATGAAAACTGCTTCTTCTTTTGACGGAACGTATTGTAGATTTGTGACTCGTTCGTGATAGTCCATTATTTCGACGTATGTTCTTTGACATTCTTTTTCGTCAGGATCGTATTTAGCGTAGCCTAGCTTTTTTCTAACATAATCACAGATAATGACAGAGAGAGCTGCTGCCGTTCCACCAGCATTTCGGACTGGTCCCGCAAAATTCATCGCGAAATATTCTCCAGCACCATCTCGACGTTTTTTTATGTGGATTGATGTGAATCCTTCCAGCGGCGAAGAAACAACGCCAACTGTGACATATGCGAATCCAACACGAACACCTATTTCAATCGCTTCTTTGCTGTCCTTGAATTTGACAAATCTTTCTTGAGCTATCTCGAGTGCAATCTGCATTGCAACTCGCCAGTCAAGCGTTCCGAATTGTTTCTCAAGTTCGATGATTCGCTCGACGACGCCTGCAGACGCGATCTGCGGAGCAACGACAGAAATAAGGCCAACTACACGTTCGGCGAGATTTTTCGCAAGTTTGACATCAACCTTGTCGCTTGGGTCGAAGCCTTTTGCTCTTGCTCGCTGTGCGAAGAGAAAGACACGCTGAACTTCATTCTCGATTGATTCGAAATATGCGGTTAATTTTTGATTTGCTTTAACAGATATCACTCAATACCCCTAACATAACAAAGATTGCGTCGTTTTATATAATTTCTGAGCATTCTTTTTTCTTGTCTCATGGTTTGTCTTGTGATGATAAGAATGGCAATAAATTTCTACATTCATAATAGGCTTTCTGATTTATCTTGTTTGAGCTAAAATGTTCTATTTCAAAGTCAAAGCTGCTTAAAATCAAAAATTGCAAATCATATACACATAAACACCTACACCTTGATTTCCTATAGAATCTCCATTTTTCCACATTTTTTGCCAAATATTGAGCCAAATCACCCTGACTTTTTGCCCACGGAAATGAAGTTGTCTATCTTGATTAATATTTCTTTAATTTTTTCTGTTTTTGAAAATGAGATACTGAGTTATTTTATTTATTTATTTCTATATTGAAAACAATTATTATTAGATATATCATTTATTTTATTAAAAATTCATACTAAAACTTATTATTTCAAATTATATGAAAGCATATTGTTTATAAGAAATAATTGGTCCTGATTTCAGAATTATTGTCAATGAATTGATTTGCAATTTGCTGATTCTATTACAAATTTTGGCGATATTTTGTAAATAAAATTATTTTAAAGGCCCATATCATCGGTTCCATGAGAAATTAAGGGGTGCGGGCAGATTGGAGAGTTGCTAACTATTGCTTAACTTTTTTACAAACTAAATATAATTAATTCTACAGGGATCTTTTATGAAAAAACACATATTGCAAATACTTATAAAGAAAGAGCTCAGAACGCCTCCATCAGAAACGAGGGTTAGACGAGCTTCATTGCTCATGGAAAAAAATGGCAAACAATCTCAATGTTTATTTTGAAAAGTATCTCGAGAAAGAAATGCTTTTCCGTGATAAAAAAGTTTTCACAATGTCTTATACTCCCGATTCTATTGAATTCCGCGATGAACAAATTGATATCATTGCAGGAATCCTTGCTCCTTCTTTGCGCGTCGAAAAACCTTCAAATCTTTTTATTTATGGAAAAACAGGCACTGGCAAGACATTGACAGTCCGTCATACTGCCGAACATATTCAAAAAGTCGCAAAAGAACGCGATATTCCAATAAAAGTCATCTATCTCAATTGTAAACTGAAGCGCGTCGCGGATACAGAATATCGCTTAGTCGCTCAACTTGGGTATGAGCTTGGCTTGACTGAAGATGACATTCCGCCAACCGGATTGCCTACGGACGAAGTCTACAAAAAGTTTTATAGAATCCTTGACCAGAAAAAGCAAGTCGTCATACTTATTCTCGATGAAATCGATCAACTTGTCAAAAAAGCAGGCGACGAAATTCTCTATAATTTGACAAGAATAAATTCCGAGCTTAAATTAGCGCAAGTGACAATCATCGGCATCAGCAACGACCTTGTTTTTACAGACGGTTTAGATACTCGTGTAAAATCATCTCTATCTGAAGAAGAATTGGTTTTTCCGCCCTACAACGCGTTCCAGATACAGAACATCCTCAAGAAGCGAGCAAAGATTGCATTCAAGGATGGAATCATACAAGAAGGTGTCATTGAAAAATGCGCAGCGTATGCTGCGCGTGAGCACGGTGACGTAAGACGCGCGCTCGAGCTTTTGCGAGTCGCAGGAGAGCTTGCAGAACGTAAGGGAGAAGAGAAAATTGCATTCATACATCTCGATGAAGCAGAAGACAAGATTGAGCGCGATCGAGTCATTGACATAATAGAAACGCAGCCTAAACAGTTCCAAGCATTGCTCTACGCAGTCCTAAAACTTTCACAAAACACACAAGGATTCATTTTAACTGGCGAAGCATACGAACTTTACAAATCAATATGCTATAACATTGATTTGCGTCCACTGACGCAGCGCAGAATCTCTGACGTGATAACTGAGCTGGATATGCTTGGCATCATCAACGCAAAAATAATCTCAAAAGGACGTTTCGGCAGAACACGAGAAATAGCTCTCGCCATTCCTGCGACAACGAGGCCAAAAGTGCAGACGATTCTTGAACAAGGACTTGCAATACAAGCATGATTAACAAAAACATGCCGTCACAATAATGCGGACGTCACGACACTCCGATGAGCACGCCACAAGACTCTTTGCAGCAATCACAAACAACATCAACAGAATTTTCTGAATCCACATCCTTGCCTGTTGTTCCTGCACAGCAAGTAGTATCCCGATTATTTGAGGACGGCTATCTTGTTACATCCGACGTGATGAAGCTTGTGAAGCAAGGATTGTCATATCAGACGATAAAACAATTGCTGACAAAAGCAGAAAGCGCAGCGTCTGCTGCCGCATCACGTTTAGTGCACAGCGTCACATTCGACGAATCGCATGTCGCGGTAAATATTGTCAAATCATATGTAGACAGCCACAAAGAAGTTCTCGTTCAGGACTTTGTCAACCATTTTCATGCGCGTCTTCTCAAACTGTCCGCAATCCTTCGACGACGCAGCGAACTTGAAAATGTCACGTCGATAAATCGCATTTTGCAAAAAACGGCACAAGAAAAAGTGAGTCTCATCGGGCTTGTGCGCGAAAAGAGCGAAACAAAAAACGGGCACATATCTCTCACAATCGAAGACAAGACGGGAGAAATAAAAGTACTCGTTCTCAAGCGAGACAACAAAAGCGAAGTATATGATATTGCGCGAAACGTTGTTTTTGACGATGTCATCGGAGTTCTTGGATCGAACACACTCAAAGATGGGCGCAAAGACGGCGTCATTTTTGCAGACAGCATTTTGTATCCGGAGATTCCACAAGGCGGCGAATTCAAGAAATGCCCGGACGACGTTGCTGTCGCTTTCTTAGGTGATCTGCACATAGGCTCAAAACATTTCCTCGGTGACGAATTCAACGACTTCCTTGATTGGATAAATCAGAAGAGCCCAGATCCACAAAAGAATGCGCTCGCCGCCAAAATCCGCTACATCGTTGCGGTCGGCGACATAATCGAAGGAGCAGGAATCTATCCAGGGCAAGAAGAAGATCTCGAGATGATTGATGTCAAAGATCAATACAAACGTGCCGCCGAGCTTTTTGCAAAAATTCCGAAGCAC
>CAZGJY010000050.1:0-6676 GCA_964525725.1 uncultured Methanosarcinales archaeon
AATAAAATTTTATGAAACAAGCGAATGATTAAATCATATTTGCCATGTCGGCTCGCCGACGTATTACACAACGACTGCATTGACGAGACCAAAGTTCGTCCATTGTGCAAGCTAAGAATTTATTTACGAAAGTAATTTAAATCAAAACCACAGTTAAAGCCGTCGGTGTTGGTGTCATGAAATATCAAATCCTCATTCTATTATGTTTAGCTCTCATCCTGAGTGCATGCAGCAGCGTCGATCTGAGCAAATTGAGCGATGCTGATTTGGCACGTATTTCAAATGCGTCAGTCGTCTGCAATCCTCCCTATATGCGTCTTGGTCTGACTTGCTGTCTTGACAGGAATAATAATAGTATCTGTGACAGCGACGAGGCAACTGGTTCTGCGCAACCTGCAGCCAATCCGGCTGTCGATATCCAAGCTGCATTGACGACTCAAGACGCTCGGCCAATTCATTCTGAGAGTAGTACTGCACCGTCGCAAGGAGCGACACCGACTGCAGCCGCTACTCCTCCAGAAACAACGAGATCGTCGCAGCCACCTCAATCACCTCAATCAACTCTTGAGATGTATAACTTAACGATGCTTCCGGCTGGTTATAATTGCATCTCAATTTCAATCGAGGCTCGTGCAAAGTATGGCTATTACACTTCAACTGGCAAAGTGGAACGATGCAGCCCGACATCTCCACCAAGCACATCTACATCAAACACAACTGCGTCGAGCGCATCGCCAACACCATCAAGTTTGCCTCCGCCAATTCCTGTCGGAATCAATGCATCAAATTACATAATCATGTCGGATATCGGCGACATGACTTTCATCTCAATCCCTGAATCAAAGAATGCATACTATTACGAAGGTCCAAGCGGTGCTTCGTCAGCAAATACAAACGCTGCGTGGATCCGAACGTTTGGCTATTATCGCGGTTCTGGCTGTGGCAATAGTTCCACCACATCAAGTACGGTTGCAAATTGCTCTGTCGCATCTGTCAATGTGTATATTCCAAACCACGATTCATCATTACAATCAGACGTGAATAGATTGTTTGAATCTGAGATAAACAGGAGCCTGAGCAGCACAACTCCTGGAGCTCATGAATCATCTGTTATGATCAATGGTCAGCTCATCAATAAGATTGAATCAAGCGGAACTGATGGTAATCGCGAAGTCGATATTTGGACGTCTGGCGCAACCCTGATTGAAATATATGGTGATAGCTCGCACGAAATCACTACTGAGTATCTTACAAAGTATCCGAGCAATCTGACTGGTTGAGAGATTAGCTTGGAGGTATTAATTTTCGTTCAATCTTATCTGAGAATGGAATTTCTTATGATTGATTTCGTCTAGAATTCGTTTTTATTTTTAACGTCTAAGAATTGATGAAAATAAAAACATGAGCAGTTCTTTTTTCAGTGCTACTCGTCTGATCGTCGCAAGAGCGATGGGCGAAGCAATGCTTGTCCGCTCCACAAGAAGACGAGCGCAACAATTAGTGCGATCGCTGGCGTGAATCCCATGTCGTTCCATGTGATGACTAATGCGCCGCCGAGATATGTCGACGTCAAGACAAAGCCGATGACTTGTGTGCGTGGAACGAGATACAGGACAACGCCTAAGATTATGACGAGACCGAGGATCCACGCAGGAACCATGCCAATGTTCGCTGACATTTTAATGAGCGCTGCTTGGTAGCCTGGGAAGAATTTAGGGATTGCACCCATAAGCATGAATGCCATAACGAGACCTGAGAGTATCCATCCAATTATTTTTCGTGTTTTATCTTTCATAAGCGATGTTCACCGATTCTTTTTTCCGGTTCGATATTTATATTGTTTTCTATCGTGCCAATAGTGACTTCTCTTATGGGTTGGTTTTCTGTTCTCTCTTCGTTAAAAAATCATGAGCACAATCGAAATATTTAAACATAATGATGCGAATGGTGTGTACTCCGTTAATGAAAAACAGCAAATTCAAGACAGTAGATGAATATCTTAAATGTGTTCCCGCTGCGCAACGCAAAGTACTCGTGGATATTCGTCGTGCGATAAAATCTGCGGCACCCGAAGCGATAGAAGGCATCAGTTACGGGATGCCATACTACAAATATTGTGGTCGTCTCCTTTATTTCGCCGCATTCGAGAATCATTGCAGTTTCTTTCCGGCTGACAAAGGGACGGTTAAGAAATTCGCAAGAGAACTCAAATCATTCCAAACATCAACCAGCACGATCCAATTCACGCAGGACAAACCTATCCCGCTTTCGTTGGTGAAAGCAATTGTCAAAGAGCGAGTCCGGGTCAATGAAGCTCGCGCAAATAAAAAGACATGACTATTTGTCCTTGGGGTTTGCTTTCTGTTCTCTCTCAAGTCAGTAACTCTCTGTTCAGTTGAAGTTACCGCCATCTATATATACGGGCATCGCGGCTACACTGTGATGCGTTTACCAATTTCATTCAATCGTACGACATTTCGCGGTATTCCATTTTGCACAGTTGTCATTCTGTTTGCCATTACAATAGTCTGTTTCGCTCTTGTTGGTTGTTCAAGTTCATACGTCGTCGTGAAAAATAATGATCCACAGCAACAACCTTCTGATTTGCAAGTGATCGAACCGTCATCTACGCAGAATTGGTCGGTCGGCGAGACACACACAATCAAATGGCTCGTGGATGGGAAAGATCAAGACGGTGTAGCGGTGGATATTTTCCTCGGATTCCACAAAGAGAGACCACAAGATAATTGCATTCCTCCTGCGCCTTGTGCGCACGCATATCCTGATTATCTCATCGCCGCGTATGTGTCGACGACGTCATATACTTGGAGCATCACTGATATTTCACAGATTTCGAGCGGCGATCCACAATATGTCAAAGTCTGTCTTGCTGGAACTGATTATTGCGCCGCAAGCGATTACAAAGTTTCAATAGTAAGTATTGCGCCTGCGCAAATGGTGACGGACAGCGGTCCGTGTGTCTACAAAAATACAGTCAATGCGAGCGCTTCAGAATCAGGGTTCCAGTTCACGCAGAATGGAACGACGCCAACATCCGAAGTTGCGCTGCGAAATTGGTCGGTGAATCCATTTGTCGACGAGATACAGAATTATTCCGACGCGGCAATTTATGCCGTGTCAAATGGCATCGACCCGTTGACGTTCTATTGCAGATCAAATGCTAGTGGCGCAAATAACAGTGATGTAAATAGTGCATCTGTTGCGCCCGATGCAGCCGCAGAAAAAGTAGTTTTCTTCCGATATGATCGCCAATGCTTTGCAGGAAGCCATCACGAACGCGATGCATATATCTGCGGGAACCGGTATTATATTCTTGATGTCGATAATTCCATCAGCAATCTGTACGGACCGTTCACAATATAAATTTCCAACAATAATTAAGTAATTGGCTCATTTTCCCAATACTGTTTTAAATCTCATTCTCGTAACTCTTGCTGTGAAAAAAACAGTAGAAAATGTTTTTCGCAAAGCGGGCATCACGATACGGATGCGTGATGATATAGCAACTGTTGCATCAACTGTTGCTGCTTCTGCACATGCGAAACCGTGGGACATAACCGTCAACAATCCGCGCTTTTTCCAGCGAGTAATTTCAGATGGATTGCTTGGCCTTGGCGAGAGCTACATGGACGGCGATTGGGACTGCGAGCGCATCGATGAACTCGCATATAAAGCGTTGATTGCTGGTCTTGACAAACGAGAATTGCATTCTTGGAAAGACTCTCTTCACTTCATCCGAGCAAAGCTGACGAATCTGCAGACGAAACATCGATCGAAGAAAGTCGCCGAGCAGCATTATGATATCGGCAATGAATTGTACGAGCTGATGCTCGGCAAATATATGGCATATTCGTGCGGCTATTGGCGGCCGAGCGAAACAAATCCGAAGGGTGCGAAAAATCTCGATGAAGCGCAACTGGCGAAGCTCGATCTTATCTGCCGCAAATTAAAATTCAAGCCGGGCGATAGAGTGCTTGAGATCGGCTGCGGCTGGGGCGGATTCTTGGCATATGCTGCGAAGAAATACAAAATTAGCGCCGTCGGCATCACTCTCTCAAAAGAGCAAGCCGCTTTTGCGCGCGAGAAATGCAAAGGGCTTCCGGTTCAAATATTGCTGCAGGATTATCGTGACGTCGTCGGTAAATTCGACCACGTCGTTTCCATTGGCATGTTCGAGCACGTCGGCCCGAAGAATTACAGACAGTTCATGGAAGTCACGCGCAAGATTCTCAAAGACGATGGTTTGCAGATGCTGCACACAGTCGGCCAGCATACGTCTGTCATCGTGAATGATGCTTGGACGCACAAATATATCTTCCCGAATTCACAGGCACCTTCGTTGGCACAGATCGCGCATGCAACAGAAGGGATTTTCCACATTGAAGACCATCACGTGTTTGGGATGGATTATTATTATACGTTGCACGCATGGCATGATAATTTCAATGCAGCGTGGCATGAGCTGCAGAAAGTGAAAAAGGCGGATGGTTCGCCGAAATATGACGAGCGTTTCCGACGGATGTGGCATTATTATCTGATGATCGCAGCAGGCCTTGCAAAATCACAGAAGGGTACGCTCTTCCAGATAGTTCTCTCGCCGAGCGGAGCCGCTGGCGGTTATCGGGCGATCAGATATTAATTATGAGGTATTAATTGATAGTAGCAATCTAGAATTAAAAATATAAAATTAAGGCAAATCATCGCGATTGGTTGATTTGATTCTCGCGTCAGCCACTTATTTGTGATGGCTGTTATGGTTTTTCTCAGGCTTATTGAGCTGCTTGTACGCGACGAATATCACGACAATAAGCTCGACGAGCATGATGAATGGCCGCACTGTTCTTGCGATGCTTCCCCAGCCTTCGAGCGTTCCGAAGAAGAGCGTGAAGAGTCCGCCGAGGATAAAGCCGGATGCGATCGACATGCCGATCGGTGACGTGACTGGAACATACATGCCGATGATGATTGCGATCAAACCTGTTATCGCACTGATGAGGAATACTGCGAATTGATGATTATTCTGCGCTGTTTGCCAATCATCATTGCATTTTTGTGATTTCGCAGTGTAATCGTCGACTGCTTGTTTCTCTGCAGGAGTCAGATTGTCTGCCGGCGGACCGTACATATTTGGATTCGTGCCAGTAACCGCATCGTTACAAAATGTGTCATATTGTGGAGATGGCGAGATCGCTTCGATGCTCGTATTCACGAATATCGCGAACAGTACTGCGTTGACGAGCGCCACCAATAGTTTTCGATAGTCAACCATTGTAATTCACCTGACTGTGCAATGCGATTTATGTTTAAAAAACATGCGTAAGCTTTTATTTCAGTCCGGTATTACTACATCAATGACCCCTCCGCAATATTTATATTGGCACGAATCGGAATCGGCTTGAACACATACGTATTGTTTGTATGATTTGTATGCTGATTGTATGACGGTAACTCAATGACGGTCTTCTCCCTTGCGAATGTCACAAAGTATTATGAGCATTTCCTCGCAGTCTCTGACCTTTCTTTTGCCGTCGAATCAAGCCAAATCATCGCGTTGCTCGGCAGCAACGGCGCAGGAAAATCAACGACGATCAAGATGTTGTGCGGTCTCTCAAAGCCATCCGCCGGCGAGATCTCTGTCTTCGATAAAAAATTCAGCAAGTCGGCGACTGAGATAAAGAAAGGCATCGGTTATTTGCCGGAAGAATCCGCGCTCTACGAAGATGTGACGGTGATGCAATATCTGCTCTTTTTCGGTTCGCTCTATGGTCTCTCGAAACCAGTCATCGTGCGACGAGCGCATACGCTCTTGCACGAACTTGATCTTGATGCCGGCGAAAAATTGATCGCCGAACTCTCGAAGGGAATGAAGCGCAAAGTGCTCATCGCGCGCAGTCTCTTGCACGACCCGCAATTACTCATCTACGACGAGCCGGCGTCGGGTCTCGATCCGCAGACATCGGCGTTCATCCTCACGTTCATGCAAGAATTGCAGCGCAAAGGGAAGACGATCATCTTCTCGTCGCACAATCTTGTCCACGTCGAAAAGATCGCGCAGCGCGTCATCATCATCCATAAAGGAAAAATGGCGTTCGACGGCACGGTGAAAGAGTTGACGACGAAGAAACATGCATCGTACACCGTGACATATCGCGACGATGCAGGACACGAGCATACTGGTGCGCACACGCTTGCGCAGATACAGGAGATCGCAAAGAAACATGAGATGCTAGAGATAGTCTCGCACCAGCCGAGCGTCGAGGATGCGTTCTTCTCGCTCATCAAAGAGAAATAGCCACAGAGAAATAACTCCTACAAAATTCAGAGGACATACGGCGCCCTTCAGTTTAATAATCACCAAATCAACCACAAACGCAACTAGTAACTTACTCATTCTGACAACATGCACCCAATACTGACGATATCAAAATTCGAATTGTCGAAGAAAAAAGTCGCATTCAAACCGGCGGCTATCATTGGTCTTCTCGTCGTTTTCTTGCTTTTTTCCAGCGCATTTTTCTTGCTTTCAAATCTTGGATATAAACCGAAACACGACTATTATCCGATCACGACGGCGGGCGGAGCGATAGACGCATATATCGCGTCAGCAAATTCGATGCGACTCGTCAATACAAGTGATAGTACGAATAATGGCAAA
>CAZGJY010000051.1:0-6342 GCA_964525725.1 uncultured Methanosarcinales archaeon
GCGCCAGTCACTCAAGTTGCACCGGCACCACTGCCAACACCAGTCGCAGCGGCAACAGAAAGCAGCTTCCCTTGGATATGGCTTATCGTCGGATTAATCGTTGTCCTTGTGATTGCACTACTCATCGCAATGAGTATGGGATCGTCGAATGACGCAACAGCAGTTCCTAGCACACCGCTACTCGTAGCCAAGAAGAAGCATACGAAGCCAAGTCCATTCGGAGATGTCAGCCCAGTCATCGCAATCGAAGGAGTCGGCCCAGAATATTCAGAACGGCTCGTTGGCATGGGAATCAAGAACACAAAGCAGCTGTGGGAAGCGAATGCGACGCAAGTCGCAAACGCGATCCGTGTTCCAGTGCATACAGTCCAATCATGGCAACGTATGGCTGAATTGATCAGTGTCAACGACATTGGTCCACAGTACGCAGAGCTCCTCGAGCGATCAGGCGTCCATAGCATCGATCAGCTCAAGTCATCGACACCAACGAAATTGCTCGCAATGGTTCGCAAGAAGCAAGATTCTTTGAAGATAAATATTCAAGGAAACCATCTTGGCCAGGCAACAGTCTCGCATTGGATCGATGAAGCGAAAGCGCACAAAGCGACAGTCGAGTCAGAAGCTTGATCAGAAGGAGCAGCTCCATCAGAGATTAAATTCAGGGATTTGATCCGCTGAGTTATTTTTTATTTTTATTTTTAATTAGTTTATTTCTGGATTTTTCAGCCTATGATATGCTTTTACAACCTTCAGACTGCATTTCTTTCTTCTCACAATCTTCATGCTATATTTCTTCCTTTCCAGTAGATTGGTTTGCTTTTGCTCATTTGCAAGAGATAAGCCCATGCAACAAGTGAAAAGAATGCGCAATAACGGCGCACAATCATTCGGAAAAGTGAATTAACGACGAGATATCGCATTTATTATGAAGAAAAATCAACGATTTGTATGATATAAGTTGATAATTTCTACCACGGTATCTAATACTCTCCTCGACATCTATCTCTTGGGGCAATTAGATTGTGCGGCGACAGATATTCTGCGCACAAGGTAATCTGCAAGGTGAAATAAATGAAACAAACAACAGACATATCAACTCGGGCTATATCACATAATTTATCATCAATAATCTCGTCTCGCATTTTCGTATGCATTTTCCTTCTTGTCTGTAGCGTCGGGATGGCTTCAATGGCATTCGCGGATCATAGCGCTGTCAATCTCGGTACTGCCGGAAATTTCGCAGTGCTTGCGCAGACAGGTGTTTCAACGACAGGAGTCACAGCAGTGACTGGGAATGTTGGTATCAGTCCAGCTGCAGCAAGTTTCATAACTGGCTTTGGGCTCATCGCAGATTCATCAAATACCTTCTCTACATCTTCACTAGTCAACGGAAGCATCTACGCTGCTGATTACACGTCTCCGACACCAACAGTCATGGGCACAGCGATCGGCGATATGCAGACTGCATACACTGACGCAGCAGGAAGAACATTGCCAAACGCAACAGAGCTTGGCTCAGGCGATATCGGCGGCATGACACTTGTCGCAGGTCTGTACAAATGGAGTTCTGCTGTAACGATTCCGACTGATCTTATTCTCTCAGGAAATTCGTCCGATGTCTGGATTTTCCAGATCGCACAGACACTTGACATCAGTTCATCGACGCATGTCAATCTTACTGGCGGCGCACAAGCGAAGAACGTCTTCTGGCAAGTTGCCGGACAAGCGACGCTTGGAACAACATCAGTCTTCAACGGAATCATTCTCTCACAAACTGCAGTCGTACTCAACACGGGCGCGGTATTGAACGGGCGAGCACTTGCACAGACTGCAGTGACGCTTGATTCAAACACAGTCACAGCACCAGCCTCTGGACCAGCAGTTTTGACGACGATAAATCTGACGCCGTCAATCGCCAACATTACTCTTGGCTCGACACGAGTACTCAATATAACGAAGCTCGACCAATTCGGCTTGCCGATCGGCGCATCGATCATCTATTCATCAAGCAACGTATCTGTTGCAACAGTCGCAGCGATCAATGCAACAAGCGCACTTGTTACATCAGTCGCAGCAGGCAATACAACAATCACTGCAGCGAGCGGCGCGATCAACGGCACATCGTTCATCACGGTCATCACGCCAATCTTGACGACAATAACATTATCGCCATCGACAGTCAATCTGACGAATGGAAGCACGATTCAGCTTAATATTACAAAGCTCAATCAATTCGGCGCACCAATCAGCACGACAGTCAATTATACATCGACAAATACATCGGTCGCAACAGTGAACGCGATAAGCGGTCTCATCACGACAGTTGGCATTGGTAATACAACAATCATCGCTGCGAACGGCTCAGTCAACGCAACAAGTTTCGTCAGAGTGATGACACCAGTATTGGCTTCGATCAATCTTTCACCAGCAACAGTCAATCTGACGACGGCACAGACAATCAGCCTCAACGTCACGACGCTCGACCAATTCGGATCGCCGATCAGTTCAACAGTCAATTATACGTCAAGCAACCTATCAGTTGCAACGGTTAATTTGACGACAGGTCTCATCACGGCAGTCGCGTCAGGCAATACAACGATCACCGCGACGAATGGAACAGTCAACACAACAACATTGTTGCGAGTCTTTGTACCAGTATTGACACGAATGACTATTTCGCCGACAACGGCAGATGTCACATTGGGAAATACATTGCAGATGAGTTCTGCAAGCTTCGACCAATTGGGCTTTTCGTTCAACGCGACGGTCTTTTATAATTCAAGCAACGTATCCATTGCAACAGTCAATGCAACAACTGGTCTCGTGACTTCTGTCGCGCTCGGTACTGCAACAATCACAGTGACGAATGCTACGAACGCATCAATCAATGCGACTGCGAATCTGACAATCATCGCAGTAGTCGTTGCACCAGCAGCAGTACAGTCAAGTGGCGGTGGCGGCTCAGGATTCTCACAGGGATCGAGTGCAGCACCAGTCGTGAACAATTCACGATCGTCGACATATCAGTTGCTGACAGCAGTCGGACAATACAATGTGACGTTTGTCAACACAGGACTCTCAGTCATGGGAATCCAATTGCAGCTCAACAGCAACGCAACGAATGTCATGTTCGTGGCGGCACAACTCGACTCGAAACCAGACGGTCTTCTTGCATTGGATGCAAGCGCATTGCACGTACAATTCGTGTATAGCTATTTGCAGATCAACCACACTGGTCTCAACAATTCGCAGATAACATCAGCGGTTGTACAATTCAAAGTACCAGTCGCATGGGTCAGTGCAAATAATCTTGGCACGAATCAGATCACGTTGTATCGAATGACAACGGAATGGGACACATTGCAGACAACGCTCGTATCGCAAGATGCGACGTATTACTATTTCGAAGCGAAGACGCCAGGTTTGTCATACTTTGCGATCGGCTCACAGCCAACTGCGACAGACTCGACAACAGGAGCAGCAGGTTCATCAGGTACAGGAAGTACTGACCAGAGTGCAACAGGCCAGAATGGGAACGGAGCGTCGGCATCAGGGCAAGGCTACGTAACACAACCATCGGCGCAAAACACGACAGGCACACCGTCGACACCAGCCACAAGCGGCTCAGGTGCATCCAAATGGTGGCTCATCGGCGGAATCGTCGTCATCGCAGGTTTGCTTGTCGGCGGCTATTTCGGCCGAGACGCTTATTACCGGAATCAGAATAAGCCGCTAGTCCGCAATAAGTGAATCAGTCATGAATCATCGGCGATCCACAACTGATGGACGATGATCTGTGATTGATGTCTTTTGCGAGTCTTTTTTTATTTTTCCCATTTAATCATATTTTGCATTCAACTATATGTTACGTTTAATCTTATTTATTTTCATTCACCCTTATTTTCCACAGGAGGAATACAACACATGAAATCAAAAGCAATCAAAGGCGCTCAAGACGACTATACTGTCGCAAAAAAGAAAGTCACAGCAAAATTCGCACAAGCAAAAGCAAAGATGACGCAGCTTGAGAAACAAGCAGAGAACTATGTATCGGAGAATCCGAAACGCGCAACAGCTATCGCAGCAGGCGTCGGAGCAGTAATCGGCGCAGCGATCACCGCATTCTGGCTACACGAAAGAAAGAAAGCGAACGCAAAAAAATCAAAAGAATAAAAGGAATAAAAGTCAAGACAAAGAGATGCAAAAATGGCTGAGGTGAAACATGGCAAAAGTAAGTAGAGGAGGTCGGATGACTGCTGCAAAGAAGAGAGCTGCAAAATCACCTGGCGGAAAAGGAAAAGTCAGCACACGACCCGCAGGCAAGAAAATTATGCGGACGTGATGTTCGCATTTTTTATTTCATTTACTGAGCATTGCTCTATCAAGTTTTCATTTTAGCATTTTGGAAACGTGCGATCACAGGCAATGAAGATCAGAGCGGATAGAACGCAAAAATTAGACAGCAAAGGTGTATCATGGTACTAACAACAGCAATTATCATCGGCTTCTTAGTGAGCCTCGTCATTTCAGCACTTGTCATATTCATTGTGACAAAATTATTCGGAGAGACTGAAGGATTTGGAACTGCGCTGCTCGCAGCATTGATCGGTTCCGTCATCTATAGTCTCGCATTTTATTTCATAGGTTCAGGAATCTGGGCGTCGACGATCGGCGGAGTCGCATGGCTCATCGCGCTCGGCAGTCTATACAGCATAGGTTGGATAAAATCCTTCCTCATTGCCGTCGTGATCTGGCTTCTTGCAGGACTCATCAGCTACGTCTTGCCGACAGTCCGAGGACCACTCTAAGAATTGAGTGCGAACGCATGAACATCCGTGCAGGGATGGATGAACAGATATCGACTGTTGATGTCATCATCAACGTCGTAGTTAATGTGTCGTAGTAGTCAATGCCAGAATCAATTTCCGAGTTACTGTCGTCATAGCAGCAACAACGTGAGCAAGCCATGAGCAAAAAAGATACCCGCAATAACAGCAAGAAAGATGATGGAGCAAATGCTGAAGCTGCTGCATCGCAATCAACGCCATCTGGATTATCAAGCATATCGGGCATCATCTCATTCATCTGCGATGCATTTTTTTCTTCTCTCTTTGCGTCGTTGAAAGACAACCTTATTCAAGGAGCTGCAGAGTTCGTCGATATGCTGCAGGCAAAAGTGCTCTCGCTGCAGAAGAAGATGATCCGCAATGCAGTGGCTGCCATAGGTGTTGCTGTGTGCGTCGCAATGAGCATCGTTTCATTGCTTCTCGCGCTTGGTTTCTATCTTGCAGACAATTTGCATTGGCCAAGATATGTGATATTTTTGCTCGTGGGCGTCATTCTGCTCTGTATCGCCGCGCTGCTAAAATGGAATCACTCATATGTTCCACGCTCAGAATTGGAATCTCCAGAATCTGAATCATCTGAATCGGCTCGGGATCAGCCGTAGGTTAAGAGGCGTGCAACATGGACTCTTTCATATATGAAACGACAAACAATAGATTTCGACGCTTCATGGCTATTATTTTTGTCGCTGTCATCATTTGTGCGATAATAACAGTATTCGTTTTCAATCTCAACACAGCAAAAGCGGCAGATGTAAAGAATATCGACAGTACGAACACTGTTGCTCAAAGCTGGTATAGTCGCTACATCCCAAATATCGTCGACAACATCGATCCGATAAAACTGATGTGCATCTGTTTCATCGGCGGCCTTATCCTCGTTCCGATCCCAGTCGAGCTTGCGTTCTATTTTAGCATTATCCAAGGAAACTCTCCGCTTGTCTGCATCGTGCTTGCGACGATCGGGCTCGTTACCGCGAATAGCGTCAATTATTTGATAGGTCGCAAGCTGAGCCATCATATTACCTATCTCCTTTCAGCAAAGGCATTCTTTGCAATGCGACGTCAAGTGAACAAGTGGGGAGTGTATGCTATACTGTTGCTCAACATAATTCCCGCGCCAAGCGATGTGCTCGCAGTGGGTCTTGGAACGGTGAGATACAACCCGAGGACATTCCTCTTTTTTTCGATCGTCGGCAATATCATCAAGTTCACGATCATAGCATTTGCCGCGCATGCGATCCAGGGGCTTATGTAGGATATACTTTTGAACGCATCATGCTAATTATTGAGGAGTAGAGGTATCACGATGGAAGAATATTGCAAGAAGAATATGTTGTTTGCGCACACAAAAGATGCGCGAGATTTATTGGGCTTACGTATATTGAGTGTCTCCGGCGAAGTGCTCGGAAAGATCGCAAAAGTGCGACTCAACCCGACGACAAATGAGCTTGAAGGCATTGTCTGCTCTCGCAGCGTGTTCTCAAATCCATCTGAT
>CAZGJY010000052.1:0-6336 GCA_964525725.1 uncultured Methanosarcinales archaeon
TTCCTGCTCCGACTTTTGTCGCGGTATATGTAAAAGATCTCGTAGTATTTAATGTCCCGGCAAAAACAGTGTCGCCAATTGTTTTGTCGACAGGGATGCTCTCGCCAGTCAACATACTTTCATCAATTGTTGTAGCGCCTGACTTTATTTTCCCATCAACTGCTAATGATTGCCCGGGTTTTACAAGTATAATGTCTCCTTCGTTTATTTGATCAATCGAAACAAGCTTTTCTCGTCCATTAACGATGACGATCGCAGTCTTCGGAGTCAGATCCATTAATTTTTCGATTGCCTTAGATGTGCGACGTTTGCTGTACGCCTCGAGATATTTTCCGAACAAGACGAATGAAATGAGAAGTGCAGAGATTTCAAAGTATTGCTCAGCAATCGGCGCAAAGAACATAATCCAAACGCTATATACATACGCGGTTGAAGTCCCAATAACAATCAAACTATCCATGTTTGCTGTTTTATTCTTGAGCGCAGCCCATGCACCTTTGTAAAAATGCCATCCTGCATAAAACTGGACTGGTGTCGCAAGCAAAAATAGGATGAATGCTTTGTAGGGAACTTCAATTCCAAACCACATCAGCACCATTCCAATAATAAAGATAGGAATGCTAAAGACAAGGCTTGAGAGTAATCTCCTTTTTGCAACTTGCAATTCATCATCTTGATTTTGTTGCCAAGATCCAGTTGTCGTCGCAGTATAGCCTGCTGCTGTGATGGTGCTTGTGATAACGCTCAAATCAATATTTTTAGAAGACTCAATTTGCGCTTGTCCCGTCGCAAAGTTTACAGTTGCGCTTGTGACTGATGGAACTTTATTTAGTGCGCGTGAAACAATAGTCGCACAAGATGCGCAATGCATTCCTTTGATTTGCACTGTTTGTGTCTGTGCCATAATTATTTTCGACCTTTAATTTTCCGGCTGCTCTTTGCAACAACGTGTTTACAATAATTATCCATGTGGACTTGCATCAACGTGAGGAGTGGTTCAATTGTTTTGTGATTAATTGAGTATATGCGTTCCTTACCCTTTTTTCTAACAGTCACAAATCCGCATTCTTCTAACCGGCTTAAACTATGAGAAATACTTGTTTGGTCATACGAAAGCGAAGAAACAATTTTGCTCACATTTCTGTCGCCTGATTTGACGAGCAGTTCAATTATGTCAAGTCGAATTTGATTTGCAAGAGTGCCAAAAAATTGTTTATACGGTTGTCGTAATGCTTTTCTCATCTGAGTTCCCCTAACATATGTCACTAGTGGCATATGCTGGTTTATAATGTTTGTGGACGAAAAAGTTTACCATTGATGCTAGAATTCAATAGAATAATCGGATCATTTCAGAATTCATTTCTCTGATCTTTCAAATACGCAGAACCGAGTGCAGACTGCACATTCTTGAAATGCATCTTGACGAAATATTCTGGCGGCTTGCCGCTCACCTTGAGTTGGAACAACGCTTCAGCGACGTGCGTCGAGCCGAGCGGCGCACGAAAGCCGAGCTGCTTGGACAATCTATCAATCTGCTTGACTGCTGCATCACGTGCCAGAATCGACGCTGCTGCGACTTCGATGTAGAGGCTCTCGGCTTTTGGTTTATGGATGTCGCCGACAGTGCAACCTGGGAATTCGTCGACAATATGCGTGTACGCCGCAAAATTCATCTCTTCAGCAGAAGCCGTATCAAAAACGAGATCATTGTCTTTTGCGTGCTTCGCACGCAACTCCTGCGCGCATTCTGCGTGCAATTGATTGAGCAGCGACGTCTGCTTGTATTCGTTGTATCGGACAGGCTCTAATTCTTTGACGATTGAATAAGGGCAGATTGCTTTGATTTGTTTTGCAAGCAGAGTAATTCTCGGCGCAGACAATGTTTTTGAGTCGGCGACGCCGATCGCTGCAAGCGCTTTCTTCAGTTCATCATCGACAAGGACGCCTGCGACGACGATTCCGCCGAATGTGTCTCCCTTGAGAGATTCATCGCTGCCGATCGAGAATTTGTGCACCATGGTGTGAGTCTTGAGTATTGAACAATTATCTCTTAGATTTCTTTGAAGCTTTTTCTGCAACGAGCGGAACAGGAGACGATGGAGTTGTGGGTTGTTGTACGATGAGTGGTTTTGGAAGCTGTGATGTTGACGATGAGTTCACAACTGCTTTTTGTACTTCTACTTTTCGCTCTTCTTGCGCAGAGAAATCGGACAGGCTGCTTTGTGTCCGTGCCATTGCGATGGTTTTCCATGTGTCCCATGTCGTGCGGAAAAGCCCTGGATAATTATTCCAGTTGCGTTTGACAAAATCTATCGTCTTAGGATCAGAAGGATAACCGGAGCCGAAGTCAACGGAATGTTTTTTTTTCAATTCAGATATCAGGCGATCGCGCTCTACCTTTGCTAGGATCGACGCTGCGCCGACGCACAGATGATTCGCATCTGCTTTGTATTCTGCGCGGATATTCACGCGGTGCGTCAACCATTTATCGAGGCCTGCGACATAATTCTGCGGATTCGCTGCCGGACAGTCGAGGATTGCGTGCGTCGGTTTGAGGAGATTGAGGATTTGCGACGTGCCGAACGCTTCAAGATCATTGAGATTCATTCCATTGCTTGCGCGTGCATCGATCTCTCGCGGATCAAAGATGATGAGGTGGAAATCGGTGAATCTTTTCTTGAGCGCAGCAGCAATATCTTCGCGCTTGGCAGGAGTGAGTTTTTTCGAATCATTCACGCCAAGCTCATGAAGTATTTTCTCTTCGCTCGGTCGTATATTGAAGCCGCACATGACAAGAGGTCCAATGACCGGTCCTCTGCCTGCTTCGTCGATTCCGCATATGACTTTGTCGTCTTCCAAAAATATCAAAACCCCTAACATAACTGAAGACGAATTGATGGCTTATATAGTTTCTGCGTGAGCGAGCCGAGCACGGTGCAAAAAGCAAAATCCTCTGTAATGCAAGGGATAGCCTCAATAAAAAGAAGACTCTTACGAGCACAAAGCAATACGAATTCCGCGAAACCATCTCACCCTTTCCACCAAATATTGATGTGTTCGATGACATCGTTGCGCATACGAGTTGGGAAGATGGCGGAAAGATATTTGTCATTGAAGACAAGAAGACCGCAGATAATTATGCAAAGCTCTTTCTCTCACTTTGGAAAAAGGCAAAACGATTCAAGACATAAAAATAATGCAATATAATGACGTTCTCAGTTATTTGATTTATTTGACGTGCAATTCAAGAATATCTTCATCCTGCATCGCATGAGTGAGTTTGAGCAATTTCTGTCCTGGGAACTTGACTGACTTTCCCCACACTCGCGCGAACTTGAAATTCTTGACGAAATTCTTGTGCAATTTTTCACATACGTCACCAATCGTCTGACCACGGCGCATGATGAGTGGGACTTCCATGTCAGCTTGTTTGCCGTGCTCTTTGAGGTAGACGCGGATAAATCTGAGCCGGTCGTAGAGCAGATCTTTAAGGACATTGATATCAGTCTTCTGCGTGGCAGAGATCATAAGATCAGGTTCGACGACGGCGCGTGCTCGCTCAATCGATCCACTGTCAGCGATGTCAATCTTGTTGAATACGATGAGCGCTGGCATGTAAATCTTGTTGCCCTCGATTGTGTCGATGAGATCGTCGACTTCGACGTCAGAGCGGATGAGGACTTCTGCATTGTTGATCTTGAATGTTTTACAAACATCGGTCACAATTTCTGAATTGAGATGAGTGAGAGGCACTGTCGCACCCATTCTGATACCGTTCTTCGCTGTTTTATGGATACGGATTTGTGGTCGGATTTTGTTGAGCCTGATATTGAATTCGGCGACTTCTTTGACGAGCTTTGCATAGTGCGCTGGCTCAAAAACATCGATAACCATGAGAACCATGTCTGCTGTTCTGATAATTTGCAGAACTTCTTTGCCACGACCGGTTCCTGCTGCTGCGCCTTCAATGATACCGGGAACATCGAGCACTTGGATTTTTGCGTGTTTGTATTCAAGCAGACCCGGAATACAGGTGAGCGTTGTGAATGCATATGCGGCTGTTGCAGATGCTGCGTTTGTTAGAGCATTAAGCAATGTGGATTTTCCGACGGATGGAAAACCGAGAAGGACAACAGTAGCGTCGCCAGTCTTTCTGACTGCAAAACCTTCTGGCGCTTTTCCACCGCCAGCGCGTGCTTCAAGCTTCTGCTTGAGCATAGCGATCTTCGCTTTTACTTGTGCGAAATAGCCTTGCGAAGATTTATTGTATTTTGTTCCTGAGAGTTGCTTCTCGAGTTCGACAATCTGCGATTTCGTCGAATCTCGCGCATTGAGCTCTTTCGCTACTAATTTAGTTGGAGGACCTTGATTTGCCATTATATTGAGAAATTAGCGCGCTGTTTTTAAAATAGACGTTAGTAAAAAAGAAATGACTTATTTTGATTATTTCTTATACCGGTACTTGAACATATTTCGCTTGCCAGTATTTTGATAATCAAGCAACTTAGATTTTCGCAGCTTTTTGAGACTCATAGTTACTGAGCCGATAGAGATTGCGAGCTGTTCAGAAATTTCTCGAGAGGTGTACCATTTACCTTTATTCGCTTTGAGAAAGTCGTAGACTTCTTGCTGACCCATTGATACCCTCGAGGTAATGCTCAGTATTTCTCTTTATATACCTATCTATTTTTAAAAGAGTTGTTTATAAATAATCTGATAGCAATCGTCGAGCCGGCTTCAGTTCGCGCAGATGCTCTAAGAGCGTACCATCTTCTCTGTCTGCAAGCATATGCCCGCAGCCTCCTATGTGCATAAGTACTGTCGGCTTTTCGTATGCAACAATCCGCTTGATCCGTCGTGCCATCCTCTCATCTCTGTAGCCGATGAGATTTCGTGCGCGCAGAGAATCAACAATTTTTTTTGCGTGCATCGGGTGTCGAAACAGAAACATCTGTTCTCGATAGTAATTTGCTCGAATTGTCTTTAATCTTGATGTTGTCGCGTCAGGCAGATAGAAATCATTGCTCTGCTCTCTCTCGACAAATGATCCAATGGCACGTTGCAATCCATTCGTATAGTTTTTGCTGTCATCGAAAGCAATTCCGATTTGGCGGATTGAAACTTGATTGGTCGCAGCCCAAGATTTAGCCGTATTCCACTCAAAACCTCTTACTTCTATTCTTGCAAGGTATTCTCTTAATCTCTCTTTTTGATCACCAGTCAATGTTTTTCCCGCAGATTCAATTCCGCAGATGAAATCGAGGCAAAAATCCCGAGCATCTTCACGAACGCGCATAGTCTCGTTTGTCTCGACTGTTACGAAATCAGGTTTCTCTTTTTGCAATGCAGCATACAGAGCAGAAGAGCCTAAGATATCTGCATGATTTGTTCCAAGAAGGATGATTTTCGTCATGATATTATTTTATTGGTTTTCATATTTTGATTTAGTGTATAAATTCGATTTTAATAGATTATAGCGACGACAACACCGCTCACTTGCGGGAACCTAACTGATTCATCGTCGACATTCTGTGCATTGTCGCCCTTTGTCTTTGCATACCAACCATATTGGTCAGAACCAATCTCGACGATTCTATGGATGATTGGCAAATTTTTCACGGCGGAATCATATGTGATGATGTCGCCGACTTTGAGTTCCGATGCAGTCGACGGTACACGCTCGAGCACTTGAGCACCTTCCATCAAGACTGGTTCCATTGACTTTGTTCCAGCGACAGTGACCCATCGGGCATCGTCTATCTTGATTGTTGCAACAGAAGAATCGACAGAAACGTCTGATGTTGTAAGATGATTGGATGGAATGAGTGGAGCAGCAGGTGTTGTTGACGCAGCTAAAAGAAGCAATACGCCGACCATACCTAATGCCATCAAGGCAAGGATTGCAATAAAGACTCGCTTTTTAGTTACCATTAAGTAGTAACTGGAGGCGATTGCTTATATATATTTCGGAGCGCTTTATAAACGGCTTACAGTCCGTATGGCATGCAGAATAGTTTGCAGTTGTAGCCTACTCAATCAATCTGATATCACCATAGACTGGTTTTTCTTTCTCTTCTCGTATGTGCATTCTTTCAACAATGAGGTCAAAAAGATCAGGCTGGATTTTCAGTATGTCTTTTTGCGTGAGGAATCCGACAAGTTTACCGTGATGCATGACTGGAGCATGGCGTATCTCAAAATTATTCATCTGGACAAGTGCATCATAAATATCCATATCGGGCGCAAGAGACACAACATCTGTCGTCATGATATCAGTTACAAGCGTTTTGTCTGGAGACAAACTCTTTGCGATGACTCTGTACGTCAAGTCACCTT
>CAZGJY010000053.1:0-6296 GCA_964525725.1 uncultured Methanosarcinales archaeon
TGCTGTCCGACTTGCCATGCGCGTTTTTTGCTTTGGCGATTCATGATGACTGATTGCAGATAGTGCTTGACTGTCGCCAGATTCTTGGGAATCTTCTCGTCGATCGCTGTGCGGAACACTTTTTCTATGAATACATCGATATGATCACAGTCCCAGATACCTTCCATATATGTCTCTCCGAGCGCGAGCGATCCGCCGGCAAATATGCGAGAGTAGAATGCATCGTTGTGCACGATAATGTCGCCGCGCTTTTTGCCGTTGACTGTAATGTCTGCTTGCTTGAGAAGCGTGATGACTGTTTGTTTGACTGATGACATGTTTGTAAATCCTTCCGTATATAGTTTATGTCTCTCTATCTGTTGTCGTGATGAACTTACATATAAGCATTTACATGAAATATCGCAAATAGTTAAACAACAGGCGGATAATAATAGTTATTTTTGCGTGAAAGTGGAGCAGTATGGTATCCAGACTGCCGTGCGGCAATTCTACGGCGGCCTGCCGTACCGTAAGCATCGTCGGTGAGCCAGCACAGTGTGAACCGAATGGGTTCACGCTGCAGCGCAGACTTTTGCAGTGTGCTCTGGAATCGGCTCACCTCCTGATTTCTAGCCAAGGCACAGCAGTCTGTGATTATGATTCTTTCAAGGCAACTGACAATTCCGCAAGATTTAAATGGGGTTGTTTGTTACTCTCTTTTTTGATGGGCGTTCTTATTACGGCGAATAGTGATGCGGCATACAATGATCGAATCACAGCTGCACTGCGCCATGCGTTTCATGATGAGAGAGTTGTTGCATGTGTATACGCGAACAGCGTTCTTGAGCTCTTCGATAATGAGAGAGTATTTCGACCAAGCATTGATCTACAGACGCGCTGCATTGTTATTGATTCAGAATTAGTGCCAACCCCCGATGCCGAAGATAAACACGGAGGCATCACCGCTGAATACCTTGCAGAGGAGTTGCGTGATCGTGGCTATTCTGGGCTTATTGTACATTATGGCATGCGCGATCTTGCGCAGAGAACGCAGACAGCGTTCAATGCGTCGCTGCTGCGGACTTGTTTCCCTGTCCAGTCTCTTGTCGATCGCATCAAGCGAGTCCAAGCAAGTCCTGAACACAGATTTACGCTTTCGTCAGGGATTACGTTGAGCGTTCTTCAGTAGTTTTTTGCATTTCTTTCAACTGCACCATTTTTGTTACTCTTATCAGTTATGGTAAGGTTCTAGCAATTATTTTATAAAGAAAAGAGCACCGAGCGGCTCTATGCAAAAGAGGGGCGTCGTGGGCAGTGCGAGGAGTGTCAATCATACAACGAATGCACAATCATCGCGAAAATATGGAGAGTATATTGAGTATCAACTCAAATTCCCGACAACGCTCACGGAGATAGATATTCTTGCATCCGGCGCAAAGCGTCTCGGCAGTGTCATCCACGAAGATAGGTATTTCTTGCAACCAAAATCAGTGACGCTGTATGGTCCTGGACTCGTCCGTGTCCGCAAAGAGAATGGAGATGCGCTCAATTATTCATACAAGAAAGAATTACCGCTCGGACCAGAAGGCGCGAAAGGCGCCGTTGTTTCGACGCTTGCCGATGCTGATGCAGATTTGATCAAGAAAAACTATACACATATTCTTGATGTCAACAAACGGCGCGTCATCTATGTTCTTGGACCCGTCGTCATCAATTACGATGTTGTCGATCCGCTCGGCACGTACGTCGAGCTCGTCGTCGCACGAGAGAAAGATTATGAAAAATTGATTGCCGTCGCGAAGAAACTCAAGCTGCCGCTGCACCAAGCGACGAGCCAGACATATTTCCAATTGGCTTATACTAAGACAGACACGATGCAAGTATTGCTCTCGTCCCTTGTCTCAAAGCTTGGGCGCTTCAGTTTCGGAATTGCATCCGGTGTCCTCACGACGCTCGGCATTATCATTGTCCTTGATACGTCGACTATATCCCGCGTCGCGATCATCGCCGGCATTGTTGCTGTCGCCGTTGCCGATTCAATGTCGGATGCATTCGGCGTGTACTCTCTCAAGAAATCGGAGCGTGGAACGTCCCAGAAGAATGCGATCGGCGCTGCGTTCGCGACATTTTTGGGAAAAGTCTTTTGCGCAACGACATTCATCATTCCATTCCTCATGACGCCGATCGACGTCGCAGTCAAGATAAGCATTCTCTGGGGCATCATATTGCTCGTGCTTGTGAATTTTGAGATTGCAGTGATACAGCGCGAGTCAATATGGAAGACAATCGTCCTCAATGTATTTCTTGCAATGCTTGTAATGGTCATCAGTTATTATGCAGGAAGTTATTTGGCGTTCTTTAATTGACACTGCAGCAACGGCAATGTACACAAGTGTAAGGAATGCTTTTTGAATAGATTCTTATTCCCAGCGAGATGGATTTGCAACTTACACCATTACGAACTAGCATTGATGCATATGTTGCGGGCGGATTTATCGGTGAGCTGTCAGGAGTTTCTATCTTTGATCTAAGAGATTCTGCACGTGATCATGCTGCAGCGCTCAACTGCCTAACATACGCAATGCGAAAGTTTGGCACGTTGGAATGGGATTTTTTCTCGCATGAGTGTGCAATTTGTGCGAAAGGGTTTCAACAGGTGACTGATCCGCATGCAACAGATCTTGCGATCTATATCCAGTGCGCATCTTGTCTTCCTGAACAAGTCCATGCCGGCATTGTGCGACCAAATAATCTAGTCGAATCAAAATGGGGTTATGAACATGTTATGCTCCATGATTTTGCCGCAGTTCCGACTTATTATGGTGATAAGCTTTTGTTTTTCAGAAAATGATGCTAACAAAAGAAAGTCATAAATTGATGTTCTTGTTTAACACATTTATCTCAGTGCATCTTTGAGAGGAATCAGGGGTGCTTTACCGAACTGCGCCTCGTAAAGACCAATTGCGCTCAGAGAAAGTGGATCCTGCTTGATGCCTTCTGTTTGCAAAACTTTCTGGACCCAAACACCTTCTTGCATCTGTATGATGTTGTAAAGTGAATTACCTTCAGTTGTGACTGGCATCCAAATGCGTCGGCATAAATCGTTCTCATACGATGCATCGCGATTTCTCTCTACATCGAATAGTTGTGGAGGAAGATTTTTCCTTGCACGTATATCCGTGTTCGCGTGCACTGCACGAAAACGACGTTGTGGTTCTAGTGCAGGAAGAAATGCTTCAATGCACACTTCTCCTTCGTAAATAGATAGTGCGTCGCCGCCGAATGCATACGTATCACGATATATCGCGAAATCATTTTTCGGAGAGACAAACCATTCATCAGAATCGCCCCACTTCATGCCGACGGAAGTGGTCATTGCGCCACCAGATTTGAGAAGTCTTACTGATGCGTTGAGCAACAAAGTCGAGAGAGATTGTACACCTGCGAGTTCTTTATGCAATTGGAGTGTATCCATTTCCTATTGCGAAGTGGCTACTTATTTAATAATTTTAGTGTTGACTTTTGAGCAATAAAAATTACTCTGAAAAAGATGATCCTGCCGAGATTTGAACTCGGGACCCCCGGCTTTCTTCGACTTTTGGTCAATGAACGCCAAGATGCTCCATGTAACTGGCTTTCGCGAGTCACAATGAAACACAGTCATATAAGACCGGTGCTCCACCAGGCTAAGCTACAGGATCAAACTCATGCGAGTCTGTCCCGTTTAAAAACATTGCCGTAAAGAATGCGATAAAGATATTCACAGAATCACTGAGGCTCACAGATGAATTAGTTGTATTGGTTATTGTTGCCAGGAGTAGTATTTGCTCCATCCCTTTCTGTTACGATTATTGCTTTGTTTTGCGCAGTATCTGCCATGTTCTGTGCGTTTTGTGCAGCCGACCCATTGGTCTGGTTTGTATTATTCATGCGGAGGAGCGAGCTCTGATTTTGCTGAGCAAGAGACGACTCGATCTGATCAAGGGTCTGGAATCCAGACAGCGTTTTATTGTCCACGATAATTGTCGGATATGTATCAACGTGATAGAGTTTTTCAATCATTGTGAGCGAATCAACACTCAGACTTGTGTCGAAGGAATAGATTGCTAAATTATCACCATATTTCTTTTTGAGGTATGAGAGGATGAAGCCCTGATCCTCGCACTGCGGGCATTGAGATTTTGTGTTCGAATAGAAATACAGAATCCAATGATTCTGATCTGAACATCGTTTGCTCACGTCTTGACGGAAAAGCCAATGACTTATCTCGAGCAACGAATAATATGATTTGAGCTGCACGACGCTTGTATCATTCTCGCCGAGCGTCGTCCCCATATAGTCTAGTTTCTCGCCAATATCCTGCAATTTCTGTGTAAGAGTGCTTGTATTGAGGAAATCGCAAGGATCTTGATCTAGCAACGAGTATTGGATGTCGATATCCAACGAATCCGCTTTGAAACTGTCTTGGAGCTGCTGGATCTGATTCACCTTGAATGTACCAAAATATAATCCGAGCGCAATCCCTGCGATAAAGAGTATCAGCGTAAATACGAAGACTAAAAGATATTTTTTGGATTCAAACTTTTTTCGGTCCATAGTTTAGTAGTTGGCATTGCTTCGTTGCAGTTCAGCCAGTCTTCATCTTCGTATTTAATTCTTCGCTTTTATGCCCCCAGCCTATTTTTCTGCCAGTAAGGGAATAGATTGCTGATATTGACCACCAGAATGCAAAAAGCCAAGGATAGAATACCACGAACAACACATAGGATCCGAGCACGTTTTTCTCTTTTGAGAAATTCATCGCAAATCCAAGTATGAATAATGAGAGCAATAGCGCGATGATTCCAAGAATTGCCACGGGGCCTGTATTGATGAAGAATGTGTCAAAATGAAATTTGAAGAGTTGGCTGGGATCAAATCCAATGAGCCAATAATGATAGAATGACACAATCAAATTCTTGATGAGAAGTATCAACGCGTATGTTATTGTGACCATGAGGAGAAAAACACTGATGATGCTCGAGGGAAGGATGAACAATCCAAGATTGCCGTGCTCTGACGAGATAAGACGCCTGTAATCGAAAACATTCTTGATGAATCCAGCGTACCAACGCAATCGCTGTTTGTACAAACTTGAGAATGTCGATGGTCCATGCGTGAAGACATATGCATCTGTCGCATTCTCAATCACAAAATTATGTGATTGTATGCGTAATGCAACTTCTATGTCTTCAGTATTATGCGCATGTTTGTAATAGCCATATTTCTCGAAGAATCCTTTTCGATAGATTGTGAATGGTCCCGGAGTGACATGCTGGCTGCCTATATCTGTAAAAACACGGCGCAACAATATGCCCATGATGAATTCCATGCTTTGTATGCGACGCAAAAAACCCCTCGGCTTGTCGATTATCATAGATGGTGTGACTGCCATGACAGTCGCACTCTTACGCTGATTGCTCTGATCGCCGGTCGTGAGCAATCGTGAGACAGTTGCATCAGTTTCATCAGATGATCGGGATGAGTTGTTTGCATCAAAACGGCTGACTATTTTCTTGAGGGAATCTTTTGCAACAGTACTATCTGCATCAAGCGCGCCGACGAATTGTGCATTGGTCTTCTTGAGAGCAAAATTGAGAGCGGTGTATTTGCCGCCATTCTTCTTCTTGAATACTTTGATGCCTTGCGCTTTGAATTTGGATGCGGCTTCAAATGTACCATCTGAACTTCCGTCGTCAACGACAATTATTTCAAGCAAATCCGCGGGGTAGTCGAGTTCCAAAAGAGAGTTGAGTGTTTTGCCGACTGTCTTCTCTTCATTATAACAAGGAACGATGATACAAACTTTTGGAAAGATTGTTTTAGTGACCTCAGTAATATGCCGACCCCAATTCTCGACTAGCGTCAGAAGGAAATAAATCGAAGTATATATCCCGAAGAACGTTGCGACAAAGAATAATATCTTTCCAAAATCAAGAGGAATCATTATTGATGCAGTATGAAAAGTCTTGATAAAGGTTTCTAAAGGTTTCTGTGAAATGAGTTATTGTTCAACTAGTTGCAGCGTCAATAGTCGCCGTCAATGGAATGTGCTACTGTAATTTGCAATTACGCCTGCAACCAGATATTTGTGCTTTGTAACGGTTCATGCTTATCGCTTGAACATGACTGCAGGTCCAATGAAAACGAGTGCGTACAAGAAGAGGCAGACCCACACAAAACAGATCACGAGCGCAGCGATCGCGCGCTTCTGACCACCGTAGACCGTTGGTTGCTTATGCTGATTGTAGAGCGAGAGAATAGCGAATACAAACGCG
>CAZGJY010000054.1:0-6237 GCA_964525725.1 uncultured Methanosarcinales archaeon
CTTGTAAATAATAGAAACCATTCCCTGACGTATTCGCAGCAGAATCAAAATCAGCAAGATCAAGCCCGAGAGCAACCTCTTGATGGCTCTTTGGTGTAAAGCCAGATTCAAATTTCGTCGGCTCGCCGAAACGTTTGAGCTCGACATTATCTTCAGCAGATCTGCCCGAAGGAACAGACGGATGCATCATATTCGGAATCTTTCGCTCAAGCGAGTCCATCTGCGCCGCAACAATAGCAATCTGATCATCGATCGCTTTGATCTTGAGCGGAAGCTCTTTGACTTGCTGCAAAATACCTGCAACATCTTTACCTTCTTTCTTCGCTTTATTTATCTGCTCAGAAAGAGTATTACGTGATTGTCGTAGTTGCTGATTCTCGCCCTGCAATTTCTTGAGCTGATCATCAAGAGCTAAGAGCGCATCGATATCAGAAATATCTGTGCGGTTCTTTCGGCGCATATTTGCGATGACTGCATCTTTGTTCGCCCGTATAAATTTGACATCCAGCATAGTTCTTCACATCAAGTATTGGGTAGTGTTTTATTTGCTCTCGTTTAACGTACCAATACCGGTCGCTAATGAGTGATATCAACCGATTGCCTTTGATTTAAATAGTTACTTCTCAAGATCACGTGAAAAGAAGCTGTTTGTCGTCTCAATCAGTGAGTCATTCTACGAAACAAGATCTTCAAGCCAGAAGACAATCCGTTGCCACAGCGAAACGTTGATGAGTTCTATATTCAAAGAAGACGAATACGTATATGTCTTGCCATCTATATCTGCAAAAGTGACTGTGATTGGGACCGTATTCATACCAGGCCGAAGGCTTGAGCCTGACACAGAAACGGTCAATTCTTTGTTTGCCTGCAGACTTCCGACATTCCATATATACGGTATTTTATCAAAAATTCGTGCGACAGTTTTCTGCGGAGCAGCGAACGATGTTTTTTCCAGCAGCAATTTGATATCTGCGCTTTGATCAAAAGAGAGGACTGCAGGAGCTTGCAATACAGTAACTGCAAGCGACGGCAAATCAGATACGGTAACGTCGACAAGGCTCTCCTGCACATGTGAACCGATCTCAAGGCGCACCGGCACTTGCTTGACGCCGACAGTCGAATACAAAAGCGTATAGTTGAACGAAGTTGTACTTTGCGCAGCGAGCGACTGCGACGTACAATTGCCCGAAACGCAGACAGAGAAATCAGAAACCGGTGAATCAGCAGTATTTTCAACGTCGCATGTGAACGTGAAACTAGCATTTACCATCGCTTTTCCAGCAACAGCGCACTGTGGCCGCACATTTGCGGAAATGATGCTCTGCGAAGCAGCTTGTGTATTTGCAATCATTGCATTGATCTCAGCGGTTCCATACGTTGGATTTGTCGACGCGACGAATAGTGTAGTGTTCGCAAGCACTTGGAAAAAGTTAGTAACGACAATCGGAAATTGATACGAATATCTATCGGAAAGTCCACTTTGCACTGTGACGGGAATATAGATTGTCTTCGCTTCAAACGGTCGCAGCAACAGCTGGATATCTTTTCCGTTTGAAAAATTCAATTCTTGCGGAGCGCCAATAGAAAGCTGAGCGCTGACATAATAATTCTTCGAGTTCTGCAGCGAAACGACAATAGCACTCGAACTCGTCAATGAGATTGTATCGCGCAACAGCCGAACGCTAGGCATCGAGAAATCTTCAATCTGAGAGCGAGCGTCGACAATCGACGACGTGAACGAAAGGTCAGATGGAGTGACAGAGACGCCATCCAAGCCATATCCCTGCCACGTATATTCTGTTGACGAGTCGTTCGCATCGACGCTTGTTTGCAATGCAATATGACCGGCGTCGATATAGCCGAACTGTTTGTACGTCAAATCGAACGGAACCCAGCCGAAATTCGGGAAGTAGACTTCGACCCACGCGTGCGGACTCCATGGATATGAAAAGAGCGGACTATTCGTGTAAGCGACACCAGAAACGAACCGCGCAGGGATCCCGAGCGAGCGCATCATCGAAATATACAATACCGAAAGCTCGTCACAAACGCCACGGCGATTATCATAGACCCACGTCGCATTCTGCGTCGCATCAGCAGTGATCGTCGTCAGATTGTACTGGACATTATTTGCCACCCATTGTGCAGCAGCGAATGCGACGGCGAACAAATCGTCGCCGCCACTCTCTGCTGCGAGCTCTTTCGCTTTCGCCGCGATCTGCGGATCGGAGTCGATCAAGTCAGTGAAGCGCAGATATGCCAAATCTTCATCAGGAATATCTTGCGCAGCGATTGGGTATTCAACTTGCTTTGTGATCTGCTGATACGTGTTTCTCGTGCTGATGAGTGAATCAATAGAAAAGTCGGCTTGATACGGCACTGGTTTGCCCCACTCAAAGAGCGCAAGCGACTCCGCAACATATTTCGGCTGCATCGAAAAATTCTGATCGAGAACTGTCTGCCGATAATCATCGATCGGCAACAGATGCAACGTCATCACCAATTGTTGTAATCGATCAGCATTTGTGACATTGATTTCGCCGCCGATATGCTGCAATATGACAAGCTCATTGCTATCATATACTTGTTGCTCGACGGATTGGGTCGGTGTTTGCCCCTGACTTTGTGTTAGATCAGTGATATCATTTGATTGCGCAGCAACTGTAACTGTCATCGGCAGCAAACATGCGCCGACAAAAAGAGCGAAAAGAAGAATTGCAAAAATCAGGAAGACTGCATTTTTTTTATTTGAAAAAGCAAATAGACGAGACGAAAAAGCAGAATATGGACTGATAAACCTCTGAGTATTCGTGCGTTGCTTTTTTTCTTGCATTTTAACGTCATCTCTTATCATTGGCAGTTATCTTTGACGAAGTATACTCCCTCGTTCTCCTCTAAATATCTGACTCTTGATAATCCTTCGCATTTTAGTCAATTGAATTTTTAGTAAGTTCACTTTTATGCACAAACTCAGCATACGCAGCAAGCGAATTCGCAATATCTGCACGCCACGATCGCGATTTGAGCGCAGCGACTATTTGCGCCGAAGTTGCTCCCTTAGCCGTCGCAGCTAATGTCCATGCAATAACCGCATGAATAGTCTGACATGGTGGATGTTTATTGCACGCTGCCGAATTGAGAGCCTTTGAAAGAAAGTGATATGGATACTGCGCACGGAGCAATTTGACAAACAAATCTTCAGCTGATTCTTGATGAATTATATGATGATTTGTTTGAGCATTTGCATGATGATTTTCTTGATGCTCTGCTGTATGTAAATGATTTGCATGATTTGCACTGCCATGGTCTTTGTTTTTTGCTGCAGCACCGACCCCTGCAGCATTTTTCTCATTGTCTGCACGCTCAAAGAGCTCAAGCAAGAGATGCATAATTTCTTCTTCTTGTTTTTTCTCATTTTCATTATTCATTGCATTTTCTTTTGTAGCACTTTTTGCAGCATTTGTTGCAACACCCTCTGCAAACAACTCATTGCTATCTCCAGTTGGACTTTTTTGGCTTGCAGACTGATTCGCAGAGTCTGCCAAAAAGAACAGATGGTGGAAGAAGGGTATGTGCGATAGTTCTTCCACCACTTGTTTCTTAATGTTCCTTGGAAGACCAAAGAATATGAGAATGAGCATGCCAATGCCGTAGACGATGATAAGATCGAGGACGAGCAGCCCGATGACAACAAAGACGACGATTGTCGTATCAAGAGACGAACTGAATATTCCAGCAGTCTCATGAAGGGTTTGCACAAGAACGCCGATGTAACCGATGATAGATCGGACATACGGAATGAAGTACGCGACGAAAAGACTTGCAAGTGAAACGGTGAGTGTGATGCTGACAAGCTGGCTTTTGAGTTTTTCTACGCGCTGCGCTTCTTTGTAGAGCGACGCAGCGATGAGAATATACGTGAAGAATCCAATGAGTATCAGATAGACTTGGTCAGATGTGAGCATCATGCGCTGCGCATTTATCACGACGCCAAGATCGATTTTCTGCGTCAGTCCAGTCACATAACTTATCGAGAGGACTTTCGTCATGAGCAGCGTGAGTATCGACGGTACAGCGAATATGAGAATGACAGCACAGATATTCTTGAACGCACCAGCTTTCTCAAAGAACATATCCTTCACACTCATCTCTGAAGGATTGAGTGGCGTATTCGGCGCAACAATTGCTGCGGCTTCTGCGTCTTTGCTCTCCTCTTTGCTCGCAGCAGCACCAATACCAACAGCTTCTGGTTTCGCAGCCGTTGCAGCTGTCATACTCGCAAGCGCTCTCGAGCGATTCGTGAAATACAGCGCCCAAACAACGACGGGAACGAGGAAGAGGAATATCGCACCGACAATGCTGATCGCATACACTGAGCCATACAAGAATTTCTCGAGCAACGTCAAGCTGAAAAGATGAACGGCAATGATTGACTGATCGGTGAAGAGACCGAGCAGCGTTCCTGGCGACGCAAGAGAGTACGCAGAGTTAGTATTACCAGTGATATTTGGAATGACATAAATCGCAAGATCAGCGATGTGTTGCAGAAGCAGAATGCCGCTCACGCCGAGGAAAATAGTTCCAGGATCGCTGAATAATTTGATGAAACTCGTCGTGACATTCTCTATCTGTCCCATGATGCTTGCAAGACCTTCAAAGTGATCGGAGAGACCCGTCATTATCGCATAGAGCGCGACGACAATCAACACGGCGAAAAGAATCGCGAATGCACCTTGCGATAAAATCGTCGGCAAGAATGGCTGGATGAATGCAAGAGCGCCGATTCCGCAGAAGAGGAGCAACACGCTGTTCTGCGTCAAGCTCGTGATCAAGAGTTCGAGCGCACGCAGTTTGTACGGCTTGTGCCGATGGATGAATGTCGTCGACGCCAAGAAGAAGAGGATGACGAGGAGCACGATGACGAAAATAGTATTATCGATAGAAACGCCGAGCCATTCGATCACACGGTTGAAGAGCGAATAGCCGAAGATCATGCAGATGACAAAGAGTTTGAGCGAGCGTTTTATTTTCTGCCACGTTGTTTCTGCGATTGGATGCTTCGTGAATACGTGATAGAGACAGCCTTTCTTTACCGGCGTCGTCCATGCCATCACGATTGACGCGACAAGAACAATCAACATACCAATGATGAACAGTGTGACGTTGAAGAAGTGCGCATGCTTCACAATGTAGACATAGAGATCGAAAATGAAGAAATCGCCGCGGTTAGAGAATGGCTGCGACTGCGCATAGGAGACAAGGACTTTGAGATACATACAGAACAGACCGACGAGGAACGAGATGTTTATCCACTTGCGGCTATTGTTGAATAACAATTTAGTCAAGTCGATTTCATAGAACATGATAAGCGACAATATCCACGCCATGACGATCTGGATCCAGTTCAGATAGCCGCTCAAGAGATTGAAAAAGTCGAGGATATCGATGACAAAGACAATGAGGAAGAGGAAAATGATGAGACTGTGCTCGAATGCAGCGTGCCACATCGGATGACGTGTGTGCAGGTTTTTCTCGACAATATGGCGCAGTGCTTCATCGATAGCAGCGGCTGAGAAGGTATTTCGGCCTTCTTTGTTCTCTTTCAGCAAAAATTGACGAGTCGCCTCAATGCTCTTGCCGCGGTGCAATTCGCGCATCGCTGCGCGGACCACTTCGTTGACATCTTCATCTTCATGCTCTTTCTTCAGCCAATCTGAAACGACAAATGCAAGGATGTAGAAGACACAGACAAAGAGTGTGAGCCCGACGGACTTGAGAAGGTTCTCGGCGCTGATCTCATATTTTGTCTGGATATATTCCTGTGCAAGCGTCTGAATCTTGATAGTATCATTACAATCTGACGATCGAAGCGTATTAAGACGCAACGTCAACTGTGTCTGTGCATCGACTTGTTTGAGGCTCCAGACAATCGTCGGATCTGCTTCTTTGATATGGACAAGAGGAAGAAGTGCAGGATCGATGCCGGCTGCAAGAACGGTCTGGTTTATTTCGCTGATAAGGCATTTCGGGATATATTGTTCGATTTCAACATTTTGGACGCTTGATGCATTCTCAGTAAGATTGAGGTTGATTGTGACTTGCGTCTGATTATTGACAACTTTTTCTGTCACGTTGACATTAAGCGATTCAGCTGCTTTCTGCTGCTCAGTATGCTCGACTTGCACAATCTGATCAGCCGTCAACGCTTGATCCGTGCTGATCTGGCTTGGTATTTGG
>CAZGJY010000055.1:0-6192 GCA_964525725.1 uncultured Methanosarcinales archaeon
TTGCTCTGCTTATCGATTGTGCATCTTTCATAAGTTGCAGCGCTTCTTTCTCTGACGAGAATAATTGCTCGATCTTTGCGGCGATTTTTTTATTTTCGAGGGATCGCTTGCGCGCGAGCGCAAAGGTCTCATCGCTTCTCTGAACGATCGCATCTGCTATTCTTGCATTGAGTTCTTCTAACGTCAGCACGTCGATTGGGAGCATATAGAATGTCTTCATCCAGCCAAATTTTGTGAGATACTCTTTTTTCTTCATCTCAAGATAAGTTGGCTTAGCGATGGTCTGTTCTCGTCCTGTTGCTTTGACGCCCACTTCTTTTGTTATTTTGACAAGTTTGTAGAATGACTTTTGTTCATTGTTGAATGCAGTCTCTGCAGTGAATGTCGTACACGCAACGAGAGAATCAAAGAGCGATGCCGGCAATTCTTTCTCTTTCGTCGCAAGAATCTCCCTGACATTGTCTGTGAGCATATTATGCTCGATCGCATACCATGGAATCGTGAACCACGGGATGAGGCGGCGAAATACCAGTACATATTCCTGCCAGAGCAACGCAAGTCTGGCGTCCGAAGTTTTTTCGTCGACTTTCTCGCGCTTCACTTTCTCTTCGAAGGCAGCAAGCTCATCGCAGCAATTCTCAGTCTGCACACGAATATAGTTGCGATACGCTGGGTCTTGCACTGAGACGCGCAATTTTTGGAGGACAATACGAAGATGCTCTCTTTTCACATAACCGTGCGCAAGAGATGTGATGCAATGGTCGAGCTTCGTCGTTGCGAGTCTGAATGCATCATGGAACTCGGCGGAAAATGAGCGGCACCAAATATCAGCCATCAAGAATGTGTGCCTGTCTCGTTGTGTGAACTCGAATTCCCATTCAGTTACATTAATTAGAAAAACATTAATGGCTTTATTTTGATGAAGGGAGTTCATATTCTTCTCACAGTCCCATTCGTCGCATCAATCTCGACGAGATCGCCGGTCTTGAGCAGCTTTGTCACGTCTTTTATCGCGATGATGCATGGCTTGCCGAGCTCTCGCGAGACGATTGCGGCATGCGATGTGATCCCGCCCTTTCCCGTCAAGATCGCGCACGCCATGCGCATGAGCGGAACGAACAACGGCGTCGTTTCCGGTGCGACAAGCACTTCTCCTTTTTTGAAAAGTTTGAACTCTTTCGCAGACTGGATTATCCGCACTCGTCCCTCGACGCGACCCGGGCTTGCACCGACGCCCGTGAGAATATTCGATTGCGACGCGGAATTCCCCGCAACATCATTCACATATATTTCCTTCACGCGCCGATATGCATCATTCTTGTGAGAGAGCACAATCTCCGCGCCGCTATCGTCGACAAAACTGAAGTATGATTCCTCTCGCGCAAGCACTTCGTCTTTGTTGGAAATTTGTCTCGTCGTGAGCGCAATAACAAACTCCTGCGGAGAGAGAAGCAATACTTGTTCATACGACATTTTATTCTCAGCAGCAAGCCGCTCGAGTACCGCTCGCATACGCTGAGCCATGAGCATTTCCATCTTGCCGCATTGCGAGCGCCAGTACGCGGTGCACACGCTCAGCAAAACAATGCCGTCGAGCTTTTTCTCCGGAAGCGAGCTGCGCGCAACGGGAACATGATTCTTCAATCGGATATTCTCGACTTCTTCTGCAATGCGGTGCAACGCATAATCCTCATCGATCAGCTCGCCCATCCATTTACTGATGCGGCACCACGAATACGCATCGATATATGCTTTCGTCGCAGCAGACAATGCTTTGTCCGTTTGGAGTTTTTTCTTTACAAAAGAAGAACCATATTTCTCGACGAAACGAATAGCAATATCCAAAACCACTTTTGATTCTTCTTCAAGCCACGTTCTGCGCAGATGCGGATGGACTTTTGCAAAGAGCGCAGCCTCTGTATCGACGAAACCGATGCTCTTCGCGACAATTGACACGCGATCGCCGATATACGCCTCGAGCATCCAGAAGCTCGTCAATTCTTTGTACAACGCAAATATCTTCGCAGCATGGGATTGCACATATGCATCACCTTTGGATAGCTGCGAAGTCAATTGAGAACAAAGCTTCTCACCGTTCTCATCCAAAGATTCGACGAGTGAATGAAGTTTTTTTGCAGCAGCTAACATCTTGAGTTGCTCATCAATATTTTTGCTGTCTGCTGCAAATTGGAACGCATGACCATCGATGCTGAAAACTGTGTGGAATTGTATTTCGGGGAGTATCGCTTTGGCGACGTTTGAAGTATGATAGTGGGAGAACAGCGTATAGACGAGCGGCGGCTGCACCCATTTTCCTTGCTCGATCCATTTCGACTCATCAAACAAAATTGGTGGCAACGGTGTAGGTCTTGAAGCTGGCTCAACTGCATTATTATTATTACTATTATTATTATTATTCTCAAGCTTACAGACAACTCCTGTCGTTGCATCAATTTCAACAACATCTCCCGTTGACAAAAGCTCAGAAGCATTTCCCGTGCCAACAATACAGGGAATCCCAAGCTCGCGTGAGACAATCGCAGCGTGCGAGAGCAGACCACCATTGTCCGTGATGATTGCAGATGCTTTCTTGCACGCAATCATCAACTCAGGCGCCGTCGTCTGTGCAACGAGGATCGTTCCTTTTTTCATGGCAGTCATTGCAGCTTTCATTGCATCAAATCGTGAATAGTCGACATCGATCTTTGTGACGATGCCAGACACTATCTTTGGTTTTTGCGCCGGTGCGTTCGCGACTGTTCCACTGATTCTATTTGATTGAAAGCTCCCTACGTTATTGACGGGCGGCTCAATGATCGTGTCAGCGACTGCTTGCTGACCTGAAAAGAGAACAATGCCATCCGTCGTTCGCGTCAGCGTATATGCTTCTTTACGACGAGCAATCTCCGTAGTATCAACACGGGTTCCCTCAAATAACTGCGCTATTTCTTTTGAGAGATAATAGTGCAAGTCCCAAGTCGACACCAGAAAAGTCTCAGATATTTTCTGCAAAAGCATTCCGACATATTTATCTGGAGCAAAGAATAAGTCATTGATGAACGAGCGATACGGATCTTTTATCTTAATCAATTTCGTCAAGTTTTTAGCAATAACGTTGTTGGTTGCAGACGCTACGAACGCCGCGTCAGTATACTCCAGATTAGTATAAGAATAAACGCGCGAAGCCCACGCTGCTGCATCCAATGCTTGAGCAACAGCATCGGGTGACCACTGTTTGTTTACGTTTTTGAAAAGCAAATCGCATCGCTTGCGAACAGCAACAAGTTTATTTTGTAAAACTTTAAAATTTTTATCTGAACCGTAGATTGACATTCCTTCGTCATTTGCGGCATGCACAATTTTTTTGTGGAAGAATTGTCTGAACTGGTCATCTCTTTGAGTAAGCACAACTTTTCCAGGATACTGCAAAATGACAAAGTCTGCAACAAGCAAGGAAACTCCTCGTATTCTAAAGACGAGCTCATAATCACTCAGATTTATCTTTGGAGCTGCATGAGACTGCTCGGATACCTTTCGAACAACACCTGCAGTTGCATCTACTTCGACCAAATCACCATCACGCAACACTTGCGTCGCAACTTTCGTTCCAATCACGCAAGGAATGCCGATCTCTCGAGAGACAATCGCCGCGTGGCAATTGACGCCACCTTCATCAGTGACGATCGCAGCGGCAATCTTCATGTACGGAACATAATCAGGCGAAGTCATTTCCGTGACGAGGATCGAATCGCGTCCGACTTTTGCTAGATCTTTTTTGCCGCGTATGATAATCACTTTCCCTCGCGCTTGACCGCGTGACGCGCAAGCGCCGTGAAGATCATTTTCATTTTCCGATGATTTCGCAGCTGTCGGGTCATCAAGCAGTAATTTATTTGTAGTCAGAACATTTGCAAGTCCGTCGCGAGAGAAAAGAATGCCATTATAGAATGCATACCCTTCATCACGTGATGCAACCTTTGCCAAATCTGCTTTGCTCAGTGTATCCATGCGCAGCATTTCATCTGGTGTGAACACGCGTATAAGGTGCGCAAACTGTGGATATGCCCTCCTGATAAAATCGCTAAATATTTTATCCGCAACACCTGCGTATTTCTCTGACCAGCTTCTCAGCTTCAACGCAGCATCACGAATCTGCTTCGGCGCGGTCTCAGATTCTGGCAGAGAATAAATCATCGCCATCGGAGCATACCACTCGACGCAAAGGTCATAACATTGTTTGAGATCCGCAAGAGATGTGATGTGTCGCTTTCCATCAACATATGCGATCAGCTCTTTTGTGAGGCGAGTGAATTCCTTGCTAAGCCGCGGAAAATAATTCTTGTCCTTGGCCGTGAAAATCCCCAATTCGTTATAGATATCGTTTAGTTCTGCATCGTTATAGTACACTTTTGTTTTTTTGTCTACACCGTCATTGACGAACAGAATATGTTTGACTGGTCTATACCAACCTCGTGTCAATGGTTGATTGCCTTGCTGCCAAATGTAAAAATATGCGAGAGATTGTTCGCGTGACATAAACTTTGTCAGCTTCAACGGCGCAGTTTTCTGCGCACCGTCCAACGTCGTGATCGGTCTGCTTTGCACGACAAAAAACTTCCCGTCTGCAAACGCCCATTCAATGTCGCAAGGGAATCCATAGTGTTTTTCAATCTGTATGATAAGCGTAGACAAAGCGAATATCTGCAGATCGCTCAACTTCTGCTTCTCGCGCAGGGCAGCCGGGATCGTCTTCCACTCGTTATCATTACTATTTTGATTATTATCATTATTACTTTTTGACGATTTGAAGAGTCCTCTCTCTTGAGAAAATACATTTTTCTCAGTGATAGCGCTTGAACGTTTATCGACGACATACGAATCAGGCGTGATCTGCCCAGATACGATCGCCTCGCCAAGTCCGAAGCCCGCTTCGATGATCATCTGATTGTAATCTTGAGTGACTGGGTGGACTGAAAATGCAATACCTGAAACTTCAGATTGGATCATCTGCTGCACGACAACGGCGACAGAGATTTTTGTCGAGTCAAGCTTCTTCTCGAAACGGTAGAAAATTGCGCGCGATGTGAAGAGTGACGCCCAGCAACGCTTGACATTTTCGAGTAGCGAATCTGCTGTCGTATTCAGATAGCTCTCAAGCTGCCCAGCCCATGCGTGCGTCGCGCCGTCTTCTGCCGTCGCAGATGATCGTACTGCAACGAATGGCGCGCCGAGCTTCTTGAACGCAGAAACAATCTCCTGCTCGATGTCCGCAGGCATTTTCTCTCTGAGAATAAGAGTTTTGATTTTCTCTGAAGCAGAATCGACTGTCTTCATCTCGTTCGTATCGACGCGTGACAAAATTGCATCAATCTGCGTCTGTAATTTTGTCGTCGTGAGAAACTGTTCAAATGCAGCAGAAACAACGACAAATCCCGACGGAACAGGAATGCCGGCGTTCGTCAATTCGCCAAGCGATGCGCCTTTGCCGCCGGCGAGAGCTGCGTCATTCTTTCCAAGCTGCGAAAAAGGTTTTGTATATGATTTCACATGCAATCCTCAAAATTCAAAATACCTGTAGTGTTGGGTTTGAAGCGAAAAATTGGAAAGCAAAGTTGGATGGAAACTGGAAATAAAAGCTGACGAGGAAAAAGCAAAAAATTATTCTATCTCGCTAAACGCCATCTTTCCATTCGCGAGTCGCGATGCGATCTGGATCAGCTCGACGATCGCGATACGTTTCTGCTGCGTCGAATCGCGATCACGGATCGTGACGCTGCCGTCTTCCTTCGTCTGATAATCGATAGTCAAGCAGTACGGCGTTCCGATCTCATCCATTCGCGCATATCGTTTTCCGACCGAGCCGCCCTCGTCGAATTGGCACGCGGAATCTTCGCGGAGTTGCAGATAGAGGTCGCGCGCGATCTCTGAGAGACCATCTTTCTTCATCAACGGGAACACGCCGAATTTCACCGGCGAGAGTTTTGGATGCAACTTCAGCACATTATTTTCGCGCGCTGCGTCGTAGGACAGACCTTCGAGCAAAAAGACGATGAACGTGCGGTCAAGTCCGAGCGCAGGCTCGATGACTCGCGGAGTGATCCGCTTCTTTGATTCCTCGTCGAATACGGAGAGGTCTTTTCCTGAATGTGTCGAGTGCTGCGTCAGATCATATTGGCCGCGGTCAGCGATTCC
>CAZGJY010000056.1:0-6008 GCA_964525725.1 uncultured Methanosarcinales archaeon
AGCTTGTCCAAGAACGTTTTGGTGTGCTGCAGATTGCAGCATATTCGTTCATCAATGAACTTGCAGCGTATCGTGAGCGACAGGCGGCATTCCTTTTTTCGCCGGAAACAATCAAAGACTACAGCGAGATTCGCAAATCGAAACGCATCACGCAAGATATGAAACGAAAGTCAGGATTATAATTATTTCTCAGGTTCATTCATTAGAGAAACAGAATGACAATTAGTATTATTCAAACGCCAGAATAAGAAAGCATTTCGCTTACAATTTAGAAGGTTCTTCTGCTTTCACTGCACTCTTCTTTCTTTCCCTCGGCTTTTCTTCTTTTGCATATCCTTCGGCTTTTTCTCCTACAGGAGTATCAGTTGTATCAGGAATATCTGCAGCCTCAGTCTTAGCAGTCTCTTTCTTTTTCTTCGAGACGCGCTTGGGTTTATTGTTCTCTGCGATCCATGTCGAGTACTTTGCTTTTGCATACGCGATCGGATTGCGCATTTTCATCTCGAGCGGATCGATCGGGATGCCGGTGATCGTCGTATATTTCTGCGGGTCGTAGTTCGGCGGCGGGATTTTTTCTGGATTCTCAAGTCCGCTCTTGAGCTGTCCGCGGAAGAATGTCTCGCGGATCGGTTCGGAGTGTTTCTCGTTCCATTCGCGCATGATGACTTCGATATCGGCACTCGTGTATCCGACGCAGCGCAAGAAGCTGATGAGGATGAACATCGCGCGCTTCTTTCCGTCTTGGAGCGGACCGAGGAGTTTTTGGATCTGCGGCGGGAAGAATTCTTTTGGAATCTTTTCAGTGAGATCGGCGTATTTGCTTGCGGTCTCTTTCTTTTTTGCGTCGGCTTGGAACTGCTCCATCTCATCGTCCCGTTTTATTTTGCTGACGTAGTCATATGCGTTGATGAGAAGTTCGCTCGCTTCGCCAGCGACGATGTTCTCCCTGTTCTCTCTGTCGAGGAATCTGAATTTGCTGAAGATGAAATAATCTATGTTCGCGATCTTTTTCTCGAACGCGAGAATCTTGAATGGATTTATTGGTATCGACACAAGTCCGCTTTTTTCGTTGACGGAATATACTTGTCGGTACAGGTGACGGCTCGCGATGAGGATCGTGTCGATGCCGACAAGCTGGAATGCGTCGAACTCTGCGAGCTCTTCTCCGTCGCCGTCTTGCTGATAGATGAATGATTTCTTGAGGAGGTTCGCTTGCTCTTCATCGAGATCGCATTTTTTTATCATGAGTTCAAGCAGATCTTTCGCGCTCGTGCTTGACTGTTTCGCGCGTTCATATTCCATGAGCGCTTGCCCTATCTTCCTCTCGACGAGAGATTTGAGGTATGCGGCGATCGCTCGCGGTGCTTCTGGAAAGAGCAATCGTGTCTCTTTGCCGTTGATCGATTTCGGGAATGCTTCCCATGGAACGGCGATGTGGAATCCGTGATTGCCGGAAAATTTGCAGCTGATCGATTTGATTCCGCTGAAACTGAGCGCTTTGATGATGAAGTCTGCGGCAATCTTGGAATAGTCGAGCTCTTTGCAGTCGATGTCGAGGATGAGATCCCAGCCGATACGCAGTTGATCTATCTCGCCGCGTTTGAGCTCGGTGTTTATCGAGAGAGGATTTGACCATAATTCTTCTGACGCGTGGAACGATGTGATGCCGCGCTTCACTTCTGCAAGAATATCTTGCGGATATTCGATGATGTTGGGACGTTTTGCGTATCCGACGCCACCAAAACTGCCGACGACTTCTTTGTTCTGGCTGCAGCGGACCATGTCGTCAAGAATCTCTTTGCGGTTGTAATGTTTGTATATTTTTTCGATTTCTGCTTTTGAGAATTCTTTGTATTTAGATGCAGGAGCAGTTACAGGAGCAGCTTTTGATGCCGGAACAGTGGATGATACGATGGATGGCGTTATAGATTTCGCGATGGATGATGCTGATGCGACAGATGGTGTTGCCGCAGATGATGCGGTGCTAGATGGTGTTGTGGCGAATGACGTTGTGACAGAAGATGTTGCGACGGATGATACTGCTATGGCAGCGACTGGAACAACTGGCGCGGCATGAGCCGAAGGAGATACAGGAGTATGAACTGCAGAAAAATGAGAAGTGTCTGCGGCAAGAGTTTCGGCTGCACCTGCGCCTCCTTTTTTGTTTTTTCTGACAGAATCCCCCATAGCGACGGGAAAGTGCGCGCTGATTATAAAACTTACCACCATTATTCACCGCAGCGTGATGATTTTATTTTTTTACTCCTCGATTTTCTCGACGATATTCCAACGATATTGCTGCGCGACCCTCGTTTGTCGCCGTAGAAACATTTAAAAGAAACAAGTTATACCCCAGACTAACATGGGATGGGTTCAAAGAGCTTCAACAACTGATTTTCTATGCTTCGAACACCGTAACAAGGCGCTCTCATGCCGCATCGAGTCGCGAAAAACCGAGACTGGCTGGCAAATATACAAAACATTCTTCGGCGAGACTGGAATAAATTATACTGAAGAGTATATTGCGTCGACGTATGACAAGATGACGCAGATTGTCGCTGCGTTGCAGAAAGAGAAGACTCCGTCCGTCGCAGAATTGCGCGCGAAAATCCTAGAGAAGAGCCGACGCATCTCTGTGCAGATCGAGCGCGAGTACAAAGAATACGGCGTCGAGAAATGGAAGTTCGGCATCAATAAAGCTCCCGCGACAAATTTCTGCTTGGTGCGCTGCTACGACGAGATCGACATGGATTTTGTCATGCATGAACAATTCAAGAGCCAAGAGACTGAGATTGTCAAAGAGATCATCGACATGCTCGGATTTGAAGGCATGGAAGATATCATGAATATCAATATCTATTATTTCACGAAGCATAATACGAAAGTGCTCGAAGCGACGAACCAGGAAAATAACCAGATCGATTTCCTATGAACTTGTGTGACATAGTGCAATCAATCCCGCATGTCGCGAACAATGCTGCGATACGGCTCGCGTATAATTCTCAAGTTGCATCAGAAATCATCGACATCCGAGATCGAGTTTTTGATTATAATTCTTCACGACGAATTACGTCGATTCAACATAAAAAAGATTATCTGCAAGAGAACTCTCTCAGATATCTGTTCGTCACGGTCCTCAATCTTAAATTGAAGAATAGAAGACATCTAGAGTGCGTCGATAACTCCGAAGCTTTTGCAATGGCCGATCCGCGATATGCTGCACGCCAAGAAGCGATTGGGCGATATGAGACAGAAATCATACCGAAATATGAAACAGTGTTTGGCGATCTTGATCGATTCAGAGATTGGCATGAGCGAAAAAATAAGTTAGCTGCGTGATTCTCTCAAGCAAAATAGTTAAATGCAATCTCATTTCCGACTGCCATGATAACAATCGGCATCGTCGGTCCTTCGTGCAGTGGAAAGTCTACCATTGCGAATCTTGTCGCAGAACAACTTGACGCGCCGTGTTTGTCTTTGGATCTGCAACCGATCAAAGGTGTGCCGCATGTTTTTGTGAATGGCATCCGGACGTTTGAGCGTCCGCAGTTCTATAACGGCGAAAAGCTTGCAGGAATCGTGCAACAATTGCGTGATTTGCGAAACGGAAACGATAATGCCGAGAGCATTGCAGCGCTCGCCAAATTCACCGAGTATAGTTATGCAGACAGATCGTGGCACGAACGCAGCGAAGCTGCGAGCGACTATCTTGTTCTTGAGGGCTTTTTGCTGTTCCAATATCCGAGGCTTGAGCGGCTCTGTGATTTTAAATTCTATATTGATGTGCCGTGGGATGAGATGGTGCGCCGCAGAATTGCGCGAGGTCGAGGAGACAAATCAGATGCTTCGTTTTTCAAGATTGGACAGGCAGAGACTGAGCAATATGTTCTGCCACAGAAGAATCTGCCAGGAGTGATTGTTCTGGATGGTTGTTCACTTCCAAAAATGCTTGTTGGCCGCATTTTGACTGCCCTTGACCACAAAACCGCATATAATGAAAATAATAGTAAATAATATATATCCAAACGTTCAGATAGACAAAATGCCTGATTTAGCAGAGACACGTAAAGAGATAGATGCTATCGATACGCAAATTGTTGCGCTTCTTGCAAAGCGTTCTAGTCTTATGATTCCCTTGGCTCAATACAAGAAGGAGCATGCACTTCCAGTCGAACAGTTCGCACGCGAGAAAGAGCTTCTTGCACGGGTGAAAATGCTCGCTGAAGTGAAGGGACTTGATGGTGCATTCGTCGAAGGCATATTCACAGATATCATCGCGCATTGCAAAGATGTGCAACGCAAGGCTATGAAGAAATAATCAGGAAATAAGCCTGAATCTCAGTATATTCTAGTTCTCTTTTTTGGCTTCCCAATATTTCTTTATCGCAGCAAATTCTGCCTCAAACGCCACTGCGTCTTTTGATTTGATTATCGTTCGCAGGCGTTCTTGTGTTTTGGCGCTGTCGTTCTCTATTCTATCTACGTGTTCGTTATGCACTTGGATGTTGAACCATAATTCAGACGGCTGCAGCAACATCCGTTCAATCGCTTTTGTGTTGAGACGGAATGTCGTCGGCGAGAATGCGAGCAATTTTGAGAGTGGTACGTTTTGATCGGCGAGCGTTCTTGCGAAGGCCAGGCTCGTGTATTGCGAGAAGGCTTGGACAATCGCCGTCAGTCTGTCATGTTCGTCGCGCGTCGTGTCGATGATGTTCATCTTCTCTTTCGCGAAGATTTCTCGGAGGATTTGTAGTTTAGGCGGTTGGTTTGATTGTTGCGGCGAGTTTTTACTTTGCTGCGCGGGTTGTTGCGCAATGAGGATGTTATGCTCGACAAATGTCTTTGCGTCGGGGCCAAACATTGGATGGATATTGCAAACGATGCAGCCAGTCTTTTTGGCGAGCGAGTCGAGCGACGCCGCTCCTGCATCCATTATTGATGCGAGGTTTGCAACGAGCTTTCCTTTGAGGCTGCATGTGTCGGCGCATTTACTGAGAGTCGCGATTGCTGTTTCGATCGCGGGGAGCTGAACTGAGAGAAGGATGATGTCCGCCGCTGTTATGAGTGCGGCATATTTTTTAGCATCATTGCTCGATTCTCTGCCGATGACTGTGACAGTGTGCCCGTGCTTTGCCAGCAGTTCGTTGAACTGGCTCCCTGTCCGTCCGTTGCCGCCGATGATGCAGATGTTCATGTTGTTGTTCAAGCGCTTTTGTGCTTTGTTGTCATGAATTGCTCAAGATGATATATAAATTTCGCCATCTTTTTCTGAATTAACTTCATCTCGAGGTCAGAATTCCCACATACCTGCGGGAGCATCCATGATGCAAAGATTTTTAGATTGCTTTCTTGTGAAAGTATTCCTATGTTCATCCGCGTTAAGACAATCTCTGGAAAAAAGTATGCGTATCTATGCGAATCGTTATGGCGAGACCAGAAGAACCAGCAAGTTGTCAAACAATATCTCGGAAAGATATTCGATGCCGGCGAGACGCCGTTCATTTCAGCTGTTCCAGCCATACAAAAAGAGACGCTTCTCACGCAGTTGCTCGCGCAGACTTTGGGAATGGCTGGCTTTGTCAAACATAATACACTGTGGTCACGAGAAGTTGATGGACAGATGCTCATCGTGAATGAACAGACGTTTGCCGTGAAGAGCCAAAAGGATAAGGATGCGATTGTCAAACTCAATGACGGATATTTGTGTTCATACACGTTGCTTTAGCTGCATCGTGTTCTTGGCGAGCCATCTGCAGATCAAGGTGCTGAGCTTGCTCGATCATTCGTCGATTGCGGTTTTCGGCTTTCGCCGGAATTATTCGTGCTGCTTTTCACGACGTTGTTTCCTGCAAAGAAAGAGAATTGAATTATTACGGAAAATTAAAGATTGCCAATCAATTCCTTATTTCTTCGAATGGCGTCCGTATTGTATGACACCATTCGCTTCAAGCGATGAGAAGAGTGCTGCTCCGTTTTTATCTCTCTGCACTGTTCCAGGAATTTCTAGA
>CAZGJY010000057.1:0-5893 GCA_964525725.1 uncultured Methanosarcinales archaeon
CAAGAGATAGATCACGAGAAGAAAAGAATCTATGCCGAAGGAAAACGTGTTTGGTTCAAAGAGCAGATCGACAAGATCCGCAGCGACGGCAATTATACACCGGTGCACGAAGTGAATCCTGCGATCCACCGAGACTATGATGCGATTGTCCTGCACCCCGGGCTCACACCAGAAACTTCGAAGCGATACAAATCAATGCGTGAGATGCACACTCAGAATGAGCAGTTCTGGCAGTTGACGAGACCGAAGATATTCTCCCGAGCAAGCGATCGATTGACAACAGCTAGTCTGGAGGAGCGGATGACGACGATGACGTCAGACCTCACTGAATCCATAGACAACGCATTCCCATATCCGCCTGAAAGTTTTTCTCCAGGAAATTTTCCTTGGGCGATGAATAGAAAGAATGGCACATTCTACACAGGCAAACCGACAGATCACTCATCGCCATATTTTGTCTGGCTTTGCGCAGTGCTGCATCGATCGACAGGAAAAGACTGGTATCGCGACTTAGCGATAGCGAAAGGCGGCGAGATAATCGACGCATTCCCCCAGATGACAAAAACGCCTACCGCACTTGGTTTGAGCGGCTCGATCGTCGGCACAACGCTTTTCGAGCTCACTAAAAAAAAAGAATATCTTGATTTCATGGAGAAATGTGCACGGACTGTCGTGAGAGATCACGGGCGATGGACGCAGGACGGCAATCACTTTTATATGACGCAGAATTTCATCGGCTATCCGCGCGTCAGTTGTATTCTTTCAAGCTTGTACCGCACGGGCTCAGTGCTCTGGCAAACGGTGCGTTACAGAGGAAAATTCAAGAAAGAGCTTGCAAGCATGGCAAAATTTTATTTGGATCGTCTTTCGCAGATAGAGATTGGGCGTGACCCTGAATTTTTCAGACCGGAGAAACGTCTATCAGCCGCAGATACGACGGAACGCGCATTCGAGAACAGACTTGGATTCCGACGCAACAGCACGGATTTCCGTGAGCGGTTCTTGAGCGCAGACTTCGCCAAGACTGTTTTTGCTGCGCGAAATATAGCACGCGTCATCACTGATGGCAGTATCGATTTCAAACCGGCTTATGATTCGCTGCTCAATCTTGGAAAGAAACACCGATGGACTATTCCATTTGATACTGTCGATGAGGGGCTCAGATTCAATAATACTGGATACGGTGTGAGACAAGATATCGGCGGAACAGCGTGGTCATTGCTCGCATTCGCGACATTGGATGACTCAGATCAAATCGATAAAGAGAATCCGTCGCGCTGTTTGGCGCAGAAGCTGCTCGCGCCACAAGTTGCTTCAACGACACACAACATATTTCTCGGCGTGCCGCAACTTGCTATCAATGGTCTGAGAGATGTCCATACATCAGTCGATACTGATGCCGTCGGTCTGCATGCGTTGCTTGCGACGAGCGGCAGAAAAGATATTCTAGACGGTATTGATTTTATTTGAGAAGATGGAATTCAGATGTAAGATTATCTGAGAAGTCATTGGAGCAATGATTTTTGATTTCAGCACACTGCACTGACTTTTGAGAACTTCAAAAGTGCAAAATTGCGCGAAGATTAAAATAAAATTAAAAAACAATTGAGGAATCAGTTATTCACTGGTTCGTCAAACAACACTGTTGTGTTTGTTGGAGGAACACTATCTATATTGTTCACGGGTTCATCAAAACTTGCGTGATGGATTGACGTTGACGTACTCGCACCAACAACTGCTGTCTGTCCTGCAAAAGAAAACGCTGTTATCGCAAGCAAAAGAACTGCTGCAATCACTATATATTTTGTCATACTCATAAGAGCACCTCTTGTACGACTGGTTGAGGGCGAAGAGCAATAGAACTTCCGACTGTAAAATGCAATGAAAAAAGGAAAAGAATCACCAATCCGCGAGCAATTTATCCCAAAGCGGAAAAGATGTGCTCTTTTTGACATCTTGCTTTTTATAGAAACAATAATGGAACTGACAAAATGAGAGAAGAAATGATGGAAAGGGAAGGATTAAAAAAGAGAAAATCAGAGAAGAGACTTTAATTGCGCGACGCGGTCGTTGATGAGGACAAACGCAGTTTCCCATGTTTTTTTGTCTTCGACGTCGATTCCCATCACTTTGAGCGTCTCGACCGTTCCAAGCGTTCCGCCGACGGAGAGATATTTCTCGAATCGCGCCCTAAAGCCAACAGGGTCTTTCTTGAACTGCTGCAAGAAGAGAAGTGCGATGAGATTGCCTATCGCATAATTGTAATAATAGAATGGCATTTCATAGATGTGCGGGATTCCCATCCAGCCGATGAGATGCGGTCGAGTCTTGACTGCAGCGCCGAGCTGCTCTTTCTTGAGTTTCGTCCATTGCGCAGAGAGATCCTGATGCGTCGCGCCTGCGCTCACAAGATTATGCGCGACAACTTCAAAGTTCGACACGAATGCGCCGTTGCTCACTGAGCCGAAGAGGTCGGTCAATTTCCATGCGAGTAATTCTTTCTTCTTCACGGCGCTTGCTGTTTGCAACTCTTGCTCGAAGAGAATCTCTTCGAAGAATGTGGAGACGGACTCGCAGATGCCGATCGGCGCGCCGGATGTGAAGGAAGAGTATTTGTTCATATGCATCGAGTGGACGGAATGGCCGAGCTCGTGCATAATCGTGAACATGTCTGTGCGCTCACCGAGATATTGCATGAAGACATAGGGCATGATACCGTTCGGCAGCCCGCAGTTGTACGCGCCGCGCTGCTTATTCTTATGGAACACAGAATCGACGTGATGCGCAGCTATCATTTTTTCGACGAGGCTGAGGAAGCGCGGCGATATGTGCTCGATCGCAGAAAGTACGTTACGCATCGCTTGCGGATAAGGAATCTTTTCTGTCTTCGTCTTTGAGAGCGGTGCGTTGAGATCATATGATTCTAGTTTCTTTTGCGACATCAGTTTTGCTTTGAGCGCGAAGAAATCGTGGAAGACTTTCTGCTGTGATTTGACGGCGGCGAAGAGTGAGTTGATCGCGGCGATAGATATCTCTTCGCTTTTCGCGCGGACGGCGAGCGGAGATTCGTATTTTCGCAACTTCACTTCTTCGATGTCGTAATCTTTCGTGAGCGCAACGTAGATATCTCCGAGGAGATCTTCATACTCTTTGAATTTTGCTTCGATGAGCGCGTCGGCTTCTTTTCTTTTTTTACGGTCTGCGCTCTGCAGATATTTGGAGAGCTGCGAGAGCGACTGCTTTTTCCCGTCGTAATCAAATGACCAGCCGCTCACGATGCTGTCGTAGAATTTGATGTGCGCGCTTGCGCCAGTAATATCTTTAAGATTGATTATTTTCTCTTCGGCTTCGGAGAGGACGTGCTTGCCGTGATCATATTTTTCGTGGAATGAGTGTGCGTCGTCGCCGAGAGAATCTGCGAGCTGCCTTGCTTTCGTTTCCGGCAGCTTGATGTACCATTGTTCGAAATAAAGGAGTCTGTTCGAAATGTCTGCGCCGAACTCTTCGACGAATGCGACGTATGATTTCGCCGCCGTGTCTTTGACGTTCTTCGAATAATTGAAGCTTGCGTGCGCGGAAAGCTTTGAGAGCATAAATGATAACTGTTCCATCTCTTTCATCAGCGATTTGAACTGCGGAATCGTGATGCTGCTTGTGAGCAATGACCGCTGCGCGACGATTTTGTCGACGAGCACCGAGATAGATTTGACAAATGCGTTGTGTGCCGCTGATTTGTATTTCGGCAGCAGTGCGTCAAGATCCCATTCTGTCTGCTTGAGGAGTTGTTTGTTGATTTTGTTGGTCATGATACACGTTAGCAATTGCTGACACGCTGCCTTGGCGTTTTTTCGGAGAGTCGCCGATTTATGCAGGCGACTCGACGCTCGCTCTCCGAGGGACGAGGAGCAATTCGCCGCAGCGTCAGTGGAATATAAGTCTAGCTTCTTTTAATTCTAGGATATGTATTTTCGTCCATGACGACGCGGACTAATGTTGCTGCGATGCCGTTCTTCTCTGTTTGCATCTGCTCGCTTGACATTTCCGCTTTCGCGAGACAGACGAGCTCGCCTTTGAGCGAGAGGAGTGCGACCATGTCGCCGACGGCGATATGGCTGTGCAATTTGCACACGCCCGGCAACGCGAGTGGCGCGCCGTGGCAGATTGGATTGATCGCGCCGTCGCCGACCCAGATGTGCGGGAGATGGCGGACTGCGGAGTTTATCGGAAGAACAATTTTTCGTAATTTTGATTCGTCGCTGGATTCTTTCCAAACGGCGTATGCGTCGGCGAGCTCACCAAGGGATACCATTTCTTTGTCGTTGAAACTTGCGGCTTTTGTCCGGATGAGTTGTTGCATATGTGCGCCGCAGCCGAGCTTTTCGCCGATATCTGAGCAGAGTTTTCGGATATATGTCCCCGCTTGGCATCCGACTCGGAAGAGGACGTCTTTGCCGTCGACTTCTATGACGTCGAGATAGTAGATTGTTCGTTTGCGCAATTCTCGTTTGACGGCGGATTTGACGGGCGGCAACTGCATGATGTCGCCGATGAATTTCTTGCACGTGTTGCGGATCTTCTCTTCGCTGAGTTCTTGATGCACGTGCATAAGACAGACATATTCTTTTCCCGCATTGAGAAGTGCTTGCAAGATTTTTGTCGATTTATTGAGACCGATAGCAAGGACGCCGGTGACGTTAGGGTCGAGCGTTCCAGAGTGGCCCGATGTTTCGACGCCGACGATATTTTTCGTATACTCGCTGATCTGATGGCTCGTCGGTCCTCGTGGTTTGTTGATGACGACAAAGCCTGAGTCGAGGAGCTCTTGCATCGTCTGATCACCGACAGGCTTGCCATATGCAGGATTCGTCTTCTCGTCAGCGCGCACTATTATCTCGCGCTTCATCGTTTCGAATGAGAGTTTGTTCATTTTTTTGTCGGCACTACTGCATTGCTATTCGCCATGTGTATCATTCGGATAGAAGAAGGGCTTAAAAGCATTGCTGTTTGCGGTGAAGCAAAGACAAATTATTTAAAGTTACTAAGTTACCAATTCAGTATGGAAACAAAAGTCATCAAAGTCAGCAAAGAGAATTATGAATGGCTGCTCTCCGTTGCCGCAAAAATCCAGCACCGCGAGAAAAAGGCTGCAACGTTCGATGACGCGCTCAATTCTATCCGCCGACAAAAGATAAGCGATCTTGCAGGCAGTTGGAAGATGTCCGAAAAAGAAGCAGACAAACTTATAAAAGATATACGGTCAGGATGGTCGTCATGGAACAAGCGATTTGTTTAGATAGTGATGTTCTAGTACACTTTCTACGTAATAATCAAGAAGTTCAACAACAAATAATGAAACTTGAAGAACACTCAGACCTCTGCACTACAGATATCAACATATCAGAACTCTATTACGGAGCAATTATGAGGAGCTCAAAAGAAGTTATAAGACTTGAACGGCTTCTTGGGAGACTACACATCCTCCCATTGACAAGCAATAGTGCACGAATGACAGGAAGCATCAGAGCTGGTCTGGCAAATAAATGTTGGACTCTCGATTTTCGCGATATAATGATTGCTGCAATCGCAATTGAAAATAATTGCAAAGTGTTCACTTTAAAAAAATCTCATTTTGAGCGCATACCCGACTTAGAACTCATCTAAACGTTGAAAGTAATATGTGACATTGCAAAAAAGTTATTCACTAAAAAAAAAGAAACTAAGATTATTCCGCTTTCTGCAATTTCTTGAGAATATGTTCGTGCCCTTTCCAGTCAAGACTATGCTCGAGGACTTGGATCATTGAACTGACAGGGATGATTTTGATCTTTGCGCGCTGATCGTCAGCGAGCACGATATCTTTGACGTTGCTCTCAGGAACGAGGACTTGCTTGAT
>CAZGJY010000058.1:0-5862 GCA_964525725.1 uncultured Methanosarcinales archaeon
TTCATTGCAGTCGTCGGAGCGTCAGCAATGCTCATCGTTTCATTCAACAATCAACTTTCTACGGCAAGTAGTGCAATGACGACGCAACAATCGTCGCTTACTAACCAAATCAAAACTCCAATCAACATTGAAACTGCAACGTACAACAGTACTTCAAACATCGTCACATTCTACGCAAGGAATACCGGAACCACCAGTCTGCGTGTTGACAAACTCAGTATTTATGTCGGAACGACATGGATCGGAAATGCATCAACATCGAGAAACGTGACGGTGCAACCAGACACACAAACTGGAACCTCAGCAAATCTCAACCAATGGGATCCGAACGAGCTCATCTCAGGAAATCTTTCAGTCTCACTCACAACTGGCACAGTATATTCGCTCAGAATCATTTCACAATATTTGACCGAAGACTCATACACATTCAACACATAGCTAGTTTTGCTCCAACAACGAGAGAATTTACCGTCACGAAACAAAAAGACAAATAGAAAAGTCAGAGAAAAAACGATTACCAGTAGTAGAATATAATCAAGTAATAAAACAACAAAAGAGGCGCCATGGGTTTTGCATCCGTCTTAGGACAAGTATTTCTCATCATCATATTCATGCTCTTAGTCGCCCAGCTCTATAGCGTACAGCACAATCAGAATAAAATTCAGACTGAGCTTTTTTCGTATGAGAACAAGCAGCTCGCAAATCAAGCGAGCTCAAAGATACAATTCGTTCAAGCATATTACAACACAACGTGGAACACAACGAACATAGAGATCCAGAACACTGGCTCGACATCGTTCCAGATAAACGTATCTGATCTTTACATCGGCCCGATGAAATTTTTGCGCAATTACACAAACCGAAAATTCTTCGCCTGCTACTATTATCCCGGCTATCGCTGCGGAGAGATCCGCTTCGGCGATAATGCAAACAACGAAGAAGCTAGCCTCCTGTTGCTCTATCATTTCAACAACGACACACAATGGAGTTCAAGCGGCGGATTGCTTATTGAAGACTTTGCGAACGTTGCAGCGAATGAATTGACGACGAACAATATCTTTCTCAATAATTCCGGAAAGTTCGATCGTGCATTCTACTACAACGGAATCAACGGTTATGCAAACCGTACGAACGACGCACAGAACGCATTCACGAACACGACATCATACACATGGTCGTTCTGGATATATCCCACAGCATATGGAAACAGCACGAGAACATTCCTCTCAAAAGACGCTGCAGCGACGGGCTACCGTTTCTATCTTAATGCGACAGGCAATATCATCGTGCAAAGCACAAACGCAAACGCACTATTTAATTGCACTAAAGCACTCCCACTCAACCAATGGAGTCACGTCGCAATAGTCTATGTCGGCACAGCAGCAGGCCAAGTCCGCTTCTACATCAACGGAACATCAATTGTTAATCAATCGACAAACTCAATTTTCCGCAGCGATGCAGCGTCACAATTCAATATCGGGCGAAATGCAAGCAGCACTAATGATTATTACCAAGGTCTTATCGACGAATTTGCATTCTACAACGTTGCAAAGGCAGACTCAGATATCAAAGCACTCTACAGAAAAGGTGTTTCCTCGGGCGGACTCTACACATTTGATCCTGGCGAAATCCTCGAGATAGATGCGTATCAGACATTACCATCCGGCTCATACACAGTGACGTACGCAACGCAAGAAGGTGCAGTCGCAAGCACGACGATGGTGGTCTAAATATCATGACACGCGTCCTATCAATCCAACTTGCTCGAGACGAGCTCAATCGAAATTTCGGCGGCGGAATCCCCGAGAACTCGCTCGTCCTCATCGAAGGGAAAGACGGCGCAGGAAAGTCGATCCTCGCGCAGCGCTTCGCGTACGGCATGCTTGAGCACGGACACACAATCACCTACATCAGCAGCGAACTGAACTTGCGCGGATTCGTCGAGCAGATGGACTCGCTCAATTACAAAGTCACCGACAAAATATTGGACGAGAAAGTCATCTTCATTCCGCTCTTTCCACAGATTGGCAGGGTGAAACTGAAGAAGACATTCATGAACGATCTGCTCAAGTCAAAGAAAATATTCCAGTCGGACATCATCATCATCGATACTCTCTCATTCCTCCTCGTCAACGACGACGCGACGAAAGAGAATAGCTTCGAGCTCGTCAGCTTCATCAAGAAAATAAACTCGATGAACAAGACAATCATCTTCTGCGTCGACCACGAGCAGCTCAATCCGACGCTTCTCTCGATCCTGCGATCCGTCGTCGACGTCTATCTCCAAGTAGAGGCGAAGATGGTCCTCGGCAATCTCTTGCGAATCATCAGCGTCATCCGTTACAAAAAATCCGCCGGCGAAGTCATCACTGCGACGCCGTTCAAAGTAATTCCAGGCCAAGGCCTTGCACTCGAACTCGCAAGCTTGAGCTAAAGACAAAGCAAAAACTATCGCAATCAAAAACGACGAACAACACGGCGAATTACCGTTCGTCCCTCACGGAGCGAGCGTCGAGCTGCCTGCATGAATCGGCAGTTCTCCGAAAAAACGCCAAGGTGTTGTTCGTTAGTCAAAATGTAAACCGGAAGAGAAATCAAAAAAAATCAATCATACAGAGTTAAGAAATGGTAGTCAGACAGAAACGTGAACGAACATCAAGCCTCGGAGAGGCGACAAAGAAGTTTGAGCACGTAAAAAAATATATCGCAGAATGGACGCGCTCAGAACCAATGCCGACATTTTATCCTGAATGCACGCCGGCACTGCGAAAGATAAAATTCCCGAATCTTATCTATCCTGTCGGCGATCCGATTTTTATCCACATCTACAAAGACAAGAGTGGTATCATCAACTATCACGTCATCGAGCCGCACGTCGATCCTGCGAATATCGCAAAGTATGACCAGATAATGGAGAAGATGATCGAAGTCGCAAGCACACTTCCCGTCCCTCACGACGTGAGAGAAATCGGTCCGGTGCTTGAGAAACTCTACGATAAGGTCGTCACGAACGGTGACACAGAGAATGCTTTTACGAAACTCGTCAACCCACGAATCGTCCTCTCACAAGTAGAGTATGAAACAATAAAATATCTCATCCTGAGAAATCGCGTCGGTTACGGGAAGCTTGAACCAGTATTCTTGGATCCGAACCTCGAGGATATCCACTGCACAGGTCTTGGCAAGATCAAGATGATCCACAAAGTCTTCAATATGGTTTATACCAATATTGAATTCAAGGACGACATAGCGCTCAACAAATTCGTCATTGAGATGAGTGAACGTGTCGAGCGTCCAACGTCTGACGCAAACTCAGTTGTAGACGCGATGATGCCGGACGGTTCGCGTGCGAATTTCATCTATGGTCGTGATATTTCTCTGGAAGGTACTAGCTTCACGTTGCGTAAATTCTCAGAAGTCCCGACATCAATCACACAGATCATCAACTGGCAGACGATGTCAGCACAAGTCGCAGCGTATCTGTGGATCGCGCTCGAGCACGGCATGAATCTTTTCGTCTGCGGAGAAACAGCGTCAGGAAAAACGACGACGCTCAACGCGATCTCCGCGTTCATCAAACCGACAGACAAAGTGTACACCGTCGAGAACACTCCCGAAGTCACCATGCCGCACGACTGTTGGCAGCATCTGCTCACCCGCGAAGCAGGAAAGCCGACAGACGTCACATATCAACGCCTCCTCATCGCGTCGCTGCGAAGCCGTCCGAACTATATCATCGTCGGTGAAATCCGAGGGCAAGAAGGAAACATCGCATTCCAAGCCATGCAGACCGGTCACCCAGTCATGTCGACGTTCCACGCAGGCAACGTCACGACGATGATCCAGCGTATCACCGGCGAGCCGATCAACGTCCCGATCACATTCGTCGACAACCTCAACCTCTGCCTCATCCAGCAAGCAGTCTTCCAGAACGGAAGATCGCTGCGTCGCGTTCTCTCGCTCACGGAGATCGAGCGATATTATGCACCAGAGAACAAGATGGTCACGCGACAAGTCTTCGAGTGGGAACCGACGAGCGACAAACATACGTTCCGTGGTCTCTTCAACAGCTATATCCTCGAGGCGAAAGTGGCGAAGATGATGGGTATGCTCGACACCCGTGACATCTACAAAGAGCTAGACTTACGCACAAAAATCCTCACGAGAATGGTTGAAGAAGGTATCTTCAATTATTTCGACGTGTGGGAAGTCGTGAAGAAATATCATTTCGGCGGCGTCGAAGCACTCCCATTCAAGCTTGAGAAAATAGGCGGCGCACCAACGCCACAGGCGGAATAAGCGGGCATCGATGGCAGAAGAATCATTCTTAACAAAAGTTGTTGTCGTTATGGGATTCCAGAATCTCGAAGAGCTCTTTCTCAAATATATCCTGCCGATCACAAGTCTTCTCTTTGTCGCGTCGATTCTTACAGTCATCTTTCTTCCCATCGTCCCGCTGCTCGTCATCGCGGGAATATTCATGACAGGCATGATTGTTATGATCGGATATCCACTCACTCGCTACGAAGCGAAGAAGATCGACATCGACCAGAACATGCATCTCTTCATCACATACGCCGGCGCGATCTCGACGCTCGACATCCAGAGAAATATCCTCTTCAAAAAAATTGCCGAGAAAGAAGGCTTTGGTGAACTATCCGATATCGCAAAGAAAATAATCTACCTCGCGAAATCATGGAATCTTGGTTTTGCGACGGCTTGCAGAAAAGTCGGAACGCTCGTCCCGTCAAAATTGCTCTCAGATTTTCTCGACCGGTTCGCGATCATGATGGATTTTGGCCAATCGCTCCAAGTCTTTCTCAACGACGAGCAAGTCTCAGTCATGGACGATTATTCGGTCGAGTACAAAAAGTCGCTCGAGAAAATAAAGACGATCCAAGAGATTTTCCTCTCGCTCACGATGGCGATGGCATTCATGATGAGCATCGGCCTCCTCCTGCCGATCATCGCGCAGACAGACATCAGCTCGGCGATCCACTGGATATTGCTCTCAATCATCATCATCGATGTCTCAGTCGTCGTCTTCGTCTATAATTTCATCCCATCAGACAAGCTCTGCCATAGTCTCGAGCACAAAGACGACGGGATGAAAAAAGTGGAGAAGACAATGCTCTACGCATTGCCGATCGCCGTCGTCGTCCTCATCGTCCTCACGTGGCTCAATTTCACATCATTCATCGTCAGTTTCTCGATCGCGATGATCCCCCTCTTCATCGTTGGCATCATTGCACAGCAAGAAGAAGAAGATGTTTTCAAGCGTGACAAAGCTTTCCCGCCATTCATCAGAGCGCTCGGCTCAGGTATCGAAGTCCGTCAAGGTGCGATCGTCTCAAGTTTGTACGCGCTCCAAGTCCACGACTTTGGACCGCTCAACACAATGGTCATCTCACTCTACCGCCGATTACGAACGGGCAACAATAAACAGAAATCGTGGCGGCTCTTCGGCGCCGAGACAGGAAGCAACCTCGTCATGCAGTTCACGAATATTTTCGCCGACGCAGTGAGCCTTGGCGGCAGCGCAGAGAAGATCGGCGAAATAATCTCCGTCAATTTCCAAAAATTGCTTGCACTGCGAAAATTACGATTGCAGCTCGCATCAGCATTGCGCGGCTCGCTCTACGGCGCGATGCTCGGCTTCTCAATGTCAGCATATGTCGCCGCGCAGATCACTCAACTGCTCTCAAGCATCCTCTCAGGACCGGCTGCAAATTCAGCTGGCGGCAGCGGAAACGATCTTCTCAGCGTTATCGGCACAATCGCTCCGACGTCAGGATTCACGATCGACATCCAGCACATCCTCTTCATCATCGGACTCATGGTCATCATCCACGCATTCGCGAG
>CAZGJY010000059.1:0-5853 GCA_964525725.1 uncultured Methanosarcinales archaeon
TTGGAATCGCTTGAAAAATTCGAGATTTTGGATCGGCATGAATTCTATGTCATACAGGATATCAAACGAGAAGACTTTCTGACAGATATTGAAATGCTCGATATGGGATTTACTCATAATGGCATTGAGCAAATCGATGATGGCGAGAAGCCAGTACAGTCGTTCTATCGACCGGCTGGGGTTTAAGTTTTATTTTTAAAATTATTTTTATTATGCTGCTTTTCGATCGTCTTTAGGGGGAGTATAGAGTTTGGTGTGACCTGCTTGTGCCTCTCGATCTTTTTTTGCTAATTTCAGATTTTCCGCGTGATACTTTGCACCAAGTTTTGCTTGGTCAGGAAGAAGCGAATATGTCTCCTTTGCATCAAGATCACTTCCTTTGGCTCTATGGTTTTCAATAATAGCAAGCAAATCAAGACCGCTTCGAATATATGTTTTATCGTCGATGTGTTTTCCCGCACCAGTATATTTGAGTATATCCTCAATATGTTGTGATCCATTCAAGTGTTGCACAACGCTACTTGATATCACATTGCGCACATGCTCTGCATGGTCGCTCTCAGCATATTGATTTATGAAACGTGCAGAAGTAAATTCACTCATATTTGCTAGTGCTTTGATCTTTTTTTGTTTGTTTCCATTCACCATATCACGATAAAAGTCACGTAGGCTAAGCTCTGTAAATCCAGAATATTGATGTAACAACTTTTCTTCCGCAAATGGATTATTGAATTTTGCATCCCCTTTCAGACCCAATTCCTCTTTCGCTTTTGCGAGGAGATGTGCTCTCACGCCACTGACATAGTTGTCCATGACAGTAGGGTTGCTAAGATGCTCTAGCTCAATTGATTCCCGACCTATCTTTTTTTGCTTTTCAGGGTCTTTTTCAGAACTCTTTCGTGCCTTTATAATTTTCTCTACGCCAGCACGGTGAGCATTGATGAGCTCTTCATCGTGTGCTGCAAAATATGCTTCGCTTGCGCGTTTTTTTGTAAAGTACTCTTCAATTGGTTTTGGTACTTTTGGTTTATCTGCCATTGCGTATGTCTTTCCTCGAAAGTGGTTTATTTAAAGGTTGCTATTCGCACTTGATACCAATTCCACGCAGCAATCCAGATGATTGCAGCGAGCATGATGAGTTGGATTATTTGCGTACTTGCCAGCAATGCTATCATTGCAACCACAATGATTGGCTGCCATAAATCTGAGCCGTCGAATTTTTTCTTTGCGTAACTAATGGCTTTAGCGTGAGCTGTGCACCAGAAAAATGCTCCCCACAGACAGACGATGAGCGTGCTGAGAAGCCACACCGGAATGAATGGATATGCGAGCTCTAAGTATAAGAGATATTGAGTGAATGACAGAAGAATGATGAAAACGGCTACTTGTCCTAGTTGGAGAAGTGCTGTTTTTAGCCAGAACGGTTTCTTGTATATGATTCTTGTCTTCAACCATTCTGTTGCAAGTCCAAGAATTGCGGCGATCGCTATGAATACAATCAACAGTCCTATAATTGCTTGTGTGAATGGCCAGAGTGCGATCTGAGTCGTTAATGGATTGTTTGATGCGGTGAGTGCCTGCGTGTTCTGAGTTATTGCATCCGTCGCTTGCTCGAGGATATTAATTATTGTCGGATAGAATGTCGCTGCGAAAATAAATATTGAGAGTATGTACCAAGCAATGTCGATGAGTGAAAGCCAGGTTATTATTCTTACTGATTTGAGAAAGGTCATTAGCTCAATTTATTGTTCTTTTATTTAAAAGAGTTATGGACTTATTGCTTTGTGACGGTGAAACCTTTGTAGCCGATCGCTGTGCCGTTGCTTACCTTTCTTTCTCCGAATTCATACTTGATGAGATATTTTGCCAACAGGTTATGTTGCAGGTCTCGTATTGCGACGTCTGCGTGATCGACAAGCCATTTGACGTCTTTGGATGGCGTGTAAGCGACTATTATTTCTAGATCGCCCCATTGACCTTTGCCGTCGACTGGGAGTTCTCCGTTCTTGTTGACGATGAATTGGAGCGGTTTGTTTGCGACTGTGCCTTGGAAAGTGACGTTTAATGCTTGTTTATGGTTTTCAGCAGAGGACGCAACTCGACCTTGAACTGAATATGGAAAGTCCGGAGTATCAGAATAATATCCCATCCAGTACCAACCATTATTGTCTTGGCTATAACCGCTATTTATCGTGCCTGCAATTGGAGTTGAATTATTTGAGTTAATATTTAATGCGCCATGCATTGAGTCAAGAGTGGTTGTGGTTGCAGAAATGATTTTCGAATTAGAGTTGAATGAGTAAATAACCGAAGTTATGTCTTCATCAATTAAATAATCAGCACCTTGTTTTTCTTCAATAAATCGATTAGCATTTGCAGAATTTACTATATAGCCATCATTATTAAGATGGTAAAAAGCTCCAGGATTATTTTGTGCATAAGATTTAGTCGCTGCTCCAAAAGAAAGAATTCCTGATAACAAGCCAACAATTGCTTTTCGCATCAATGGCGATTTGGCTGCGAAGTATATAACGTTTATGCTTAGCTGCAACTGCCTTTTGTTAAATCACAATTCTGAGGTGAGACACAATAATGACCTTGAGTTGCCGGTGGAGTTGCTATTTGAGCATAATCACTTTGGGACTTTGTGGAGCAATAACAGTTGGTGGATAGTGTTGATGTGCAGAATGGTGCAGACGAAAGAGGATAAGCTATACTATTTGTTTGCGGAGGAACTGCTGACTGACAGAATATTATTGATGAGCCTCCTGTAGAACCAGCAGTAAATACGTTTGTGTTTGGATCTCCGCAATAACAACCTCCTAATATATTTGATGTCGAAACGACTGACCATTGCGTATCCGTACTCCATGACAATGCATTAGGAGTACATGCTCGTAATGAATATCCTGCAGGTAATGTGTTTGACGTAGTGCTCGTCCCATCACAATTGACTGTAATTAGTTGACTTGTATTTTGTGGTGAACCTTTGTAGACAAATACTGCAGGACTCATCTGTGCATTTGTTGGAGATATTGCTAAATTGCTATTTTGCGATATTGAATCATGCAACAAAACCACGAGCATTAAATTTGTAGTTTTTTGATTGGGTTGACATAACAGCGTTGATGTGCTTTGCGTATTATATGTGATTCTGGCAGAATATGCATTTTTACCTTCAACAAAGTTTCCAAGACCAAATTGCACACCGTTACTGGCATCAACAATTAGTGTTTTAGTTGCGGTCGTGTATGGGTCAGTTGTGACACCGTATTTTGAATCATCAGCATTTGATGGAGTGAATGATGCAATAACTGTAACATAACCGCCTTGAGTCGAAGCCGCGCTGCTTCCAGATGCTGAATTTAAGGCAGAATTAATATTTGTTAAGCTTTCTAAAGGTATTGCAGTATTTCCATTTTGTGAACCTTGTCGCAAAATTATCCATCGATATATACCTGCAGGATCAGAATCAATACTTGTGATGGGTGCCGTGGTTGATGCTCTTGTTAATTTGTACGGTCCATAAATAACATAGTAATTTGCTTTATTTGATGCTCTTGATGAATCCAACGAGCTTTGTACGAATGGCAATATTTGTGTTGATGCTCCGCTAATCACAGTTGGAGCGCCGTCTGCTCGTATCGTTCCAGCAATACCTTTCGCTGCTTGTCCATCGCCGATAGCATAATTCGCGCCCATGACAAGCGGCGTATTGTCAGGCAATGCTGCAAGTGTATCTCGAGGCGTTATTTCGTCGTAGAGTAACTGTGTCTGTCCTGCATTCCATACTTGCAGTTCTGCATATTTTGGCAGCTGCAAGTTCGGTGCGAGCGTCGATGTCTGCGTGCCGACGACTTTTGTATAATCTACTTTGGCATACACTGCGAGATTGAGTTTGTCGTTGATACCATATGGATTTTCTGAAGTCTGCAGTTTCTGTCCATAGAAGTAGACGTCGCCGTATTGGTTCGTTGTGACGTAATCGCAGCTATAGCTGAATGTGATGAGACTGAACGTGCATGTCGGTGGTTCTGGACCGCCGATACGTGAGATTGGCTGCTCAATGACTTGAGGCGTTGCACCTGGTGTCGCAGTATCTGTGAATGTGAGTCGTAGTTTGTCGTAACGGATATTCTGTGCAAGGTTGACTAATTTCTGACCTTGGCCATTCGAATCGCCGACAGTCGTGCCGCCTTCTGCGACGCCGCCGTCGATCGCGTACACTTTCTCGCCAGCATTCGGGCCTTGTGCACAGTCGCATGGGCTGCCAGTATTACTTGAACCAACTAATGAGTCATATCCATCTTGCGATTTGCAAGAATAATCATTGGAACAGACAAGACTGACTGTGTATTTTATCGGTGAGCCTGCCGAGATGAAATAACCGGCTTCGTAGACATATGATGCAAGACCAGTCGTCGGATCGGATGAAATCCATCGACGATCAGCAGATACGATGAATGCTGTCGAATTGATCGCTGCACCGCCGCCTTTGATAGATACTGCGGAATCAAGATCAGGCAACCAATCATAGCCGAACGCCGCGAGACAGACTGCATTGATGAGTTTATGTGTTCCGATGAGCGAGCTGTATGTTGCAGTATTTCCATAACGGCTTTGCATCGCATTAGACATATCGTCTGCGCCTTTTTGGATGGATTGGATTGCGCCAATTCCTTCGGGTCGTGAGTTTGAGCCACCAGCAAGATTCTGCAGATTTCCGGCGAGATTCGTCACACAATTGATCGCGCGATAGATCCAGTCGCAGATATACGTCGTCATGAGTGAGCGGCATGCGCCTGATTTGAATTCGCCGTTGACAAGTGTTGCTTGGAAGCAGTTCTGGACTGCGTTGACGACGTTTCGCCAGACAATGAGATATCCTTCGATCGCAGGCAAACATGCGCATGTGACTGAATTAATGAAGCCGTCAGTCGGATCGATGATGTTCTTTTGTGCGTTATTTTGCTTCAGTTGTGAAGGACCTTGGATGGCGTTGCAATTGTTTGCGCCAGCAGTTGGATTGCTGTTACTGGAACTCTGTGTGAATACACCATACTGGCCCGCTGTTCCTTGAACGCCCGGAGCAACTGAAGTTTGACAAACTTGTTCGAAAAATCCAGTCTTATCTGTTGATGGAGCAACGGATTGCCATGTTTGTTTACCTGTTGCATCAGTCCCAGTCAATTTGTAATAAACTCCATCGCTACCGAGGGCTTTGTCTTTCGCTTGTCCGTCAAAGAGGACTGCGCTGACTGGATTTGGCTTTCCATTCTGAATAACATTTATGACATCAGCTTTCCCACTATCATAACTAAGAGGCTGCCCGGCATTGTCCTTGAATTGATAGATAAGCAAATTATCGCTTGCAGTTACAACACAAGGGTTGCTTGACGATGTTCCATCTGCACTCACGCCATATAATGCAGCGCCTGGCCCGCTGAGTGATCCATCTGGATTTTTTGTGACGAAATTTGCAGGGAAATTGTAACTTGTTGGACTGACTGAATTAGTTGCTGTTGCTGGATTAGTGACTAACGTTCCGGGTTTGAAATTGTTTGTTGTGACTGCGGTGCCGAGCTGATAACAACTAGTTGGAGATGTTGTATCAGGGTCAAAATATGTTACTCCTTTAACATCGATAGTATCCGGCTTCTTGTCGTTCGCTTGCTGCGCTGCGCTGCAGAAATTAAGATTTGAGAGCACTTGCTGGAATGATGTTGCTTGCTGTGCACGTGCAGTGCTGTCTTTGAGTTGGTCTTGCGATGCCTGCAGCGGATTCGCTAGGATACATGCAGAGCCCCATGTATCTTCATAATCTTTGCCGCAACCTTCTGTTGGCTTAAGATC
>CAZGJY010000060.1:0-5743 GCA_964525725.1 uncultured Methanosarcinales archaeon
TCTTGATTAGATTTGATGAAATCTGGATAGACGCTCTTTAGCCATTCAATTGTTGAACGATCTATAGATAGAATCGCGCCATCCCACTTTTCATGATTAAAATCGGCTATACTGATTGTTGCAAGACAGTTCCATCTTCCTTCAGACATCAGTAATACACGAATCTCAAGCTTAAGTCTAGAAGTGTCAACAGATTTTTGCAGGTCAATGTGTGCTATGTGAACTTTGCTTATTTTACGGACCATGCGTATTCCGATGTAAATAAAAGATATAAAAAATTAGATAATATCTTCTTCAGCGATAACCAAGAAGTCGCCGACAGCGATTACTGCGCTGTATGGGACAAGGATGTTGCCATTCTTGTCTTTTTCCAATTCAAGCTTCTCTGTGTATATCGTCGGATTGACCAAGATGATATGGATCAATTCACCGCTTCGAACTTCGAAGATGAGATCGCCAACTTCACCAAAGCGCTTACCGCTCTTGGAAACAATAGTCTTACCAATCAATTCTTTTGAGAATCGTTTTTCGTCATCAGCCATAGTATGTCACACTCGCATAAGGAGTATTCCTTTTTGTGTTAAGTCGGATTTTGCGATGAGGACTATTTAAATCTTTCGGGTAGCCCCGTCAATACTTTTGCCCGGCGATTGTGCAGCCACTTGCTGAGAAGAAAAAAAGCGGCAATGATGGCGTTGAATCATCTATTCATCTGCAGCCTGATATCTCATTTAATTTATTCGATTTTCTCGGTTCTCGCCGTTTCTTTATAAATCGGACTGCACATCTTTTTGTTCATGAATCAATTTTTTGATATCGTTTGTTGCAAAACGGACAATCCGCGTTGCGTCGTTGCAGTCCGAGATAGTCGCGAGCTTGCACAGATAACAGGCAAGCGCGCGATCATCGTCACAACAATCCGTGATCCAATCGATGCAAAACGTTTGCGTTTGACGGCAGACTTCATCATCTATGAAGTAACGTCTCGCACGACGGAGAAAGAGCTTCGTCGCATCGTCGATAATCATCTGTGCGACATGATTTGCGGCGTCGAGCAGATAAATATCAATCCGGGATTGCACAACCAAAAAATTCTCTTCAATCATATCATCGCAGCGATTTGCGCCGAGAAACACATCGACATCATTCTCAATCTACGACCGATCCTCTTCGATAATTTCTCCCGCATCGCAGCGCAACGAATACGTTTCATCGCTGAGCTCTGCAAAAAAGAACACACGCTCGTTGTCGCAGCGACATTCGCGAAAAAAATCGACGAGATACGAAATCCATCTGATTTAACTAGCGTCATCCAAACAATTGTGCAACCTCTGATCAAATTATAAGTTATAATCGACTACTCTGCGGCAACAATACGATGGGCTACCGTACCGTAAGCATCGTCGGTGAGCCTACAAATCTTCGGTCCACCTCCTGATTTTTTGCCAAGATACAGTAATCTGTTCCCCAACTCTTTGACGGCAAACCTTTGTCAACGCAAAGTATATAAATGAAGTTGGGCGGTTTCGTTTATAATGTTCTCGACAAAAAAGGGTGGGGTTTTCCTTCTTCTTTGTGTTTTATTGTTTTCTCTTTCCGTCACAATATCCATTGCTCCATCTGTGAACGCCGCAACAGGCGTTGTTCCTGTCGCAAGCTGCGACCCTAACAGCATCATCGTCTATCTCACTGCGGATACGAATGCGCACGCATCGTTGACGAGTGGCGGCAATTATCCTGACGCGCTCTGTTTCACGAGCCTCGTCAGTCCATCGCAAAATGCTGCTCAATCGTTGCAACCGTCAAATCCTGCACAGAACACGATGCAACGATTCGGCAACGAAGTCATGTCTCTTTCTGATTCATCGAACGCTCACGTAGAAGGACCCGCATCTGATCAATATTCTTTCGTCGCACCATTCGGCTATCTCGATTGCCGTCTGAGCGCAACAGATAATCATGACGCAACAAAATACGAACAAGTGATCGGTCAGCTTTCCTCGACGACAAATGCGCACTTCGCCAAAGCTGGCGACGCGACGGGCAAATTCCCGAATTATCTGATATGCAAAGAACTTGTGTGTTCTGCGACACCGTCGCAAACTGTTTACCCGCTCATCGAAAGCTTTGAAGATACAACGAGCGCAATTTTCGCGGCAGGGGCCGCGACGCCACCGTCCCAAGTTTCAATTTCACAGGACAGCACAAAATCTCTGCTCGGCGCAAACTCGCTCAAGCTCACGTATCTTGTACCATCTTCTCCGACAGCGCCGCTTGTCGCGTCATTCCCCCTCGCCGTGAAAAATAACTGGAACGGCTATGGCAACTTGGAATTCTATATTTGGGTCGATTCAGTCCTTAGCCTCGACGTGAGAATCACATCGGGCGCAAATAATCAACAAACAACAATTCCGATCTCGCTCGCAGTCTCAGCATCGCCGAACGGCATCCAGAAAGGGCGATGGAATCTCATCCGCATCCCACTCAGCATGATTGCCGATCCGTCGACTGTAAAATCAATTGACTTTATTGTTGATCCGACAAAATATCTTAATGCTGCGCCTGGCGCGTCAATCGTCTATTATGTCGATGCGCTCCAACTCTCTGGCGACAATTCCGATCCGAACCATTCACGATATTATTGCGCAGGAACATTGCAAGCAGACCAGTCGACAAAATATTTCTGGACGACGACGCTCGCAGGCACCGCTTCCAATTGGTTCGCGACAACTGCGCCTTGGGTCACCGCAACATCGACTGCATCTGCATCGTCTACGACTGCACAAAAAACGTGCGGTGACATTCTCGGACAGACATTTGCAGACGGCACATTTGGTTGTTTCAACTCGACAACAACAGTGTCTGGCGCAGTATCTGGCGCATCTGGTAACGTCCCCCTCATCAAAGATGGAACGGTCTTCGATTCCCTCGTGATCCCTCAACTCAGCTCGGCTAATGGCGGACTGGAATCGACATTCTGTTTCGGCAGCGTCGGACAGAGCGGCGGCATGAAGTGCCGCATCGCAACGCCGCCTTTGCTCGTCGGTAAAAAAATAGATTTCAATTCTACGACGAATAATATTGTTTTCGATTCATTCAGCGGAACATCGCAGACAATAACAATCGCCGGCGGCTCACAATCATCGAACGAAATTCTGACTGGCTTCGGCGGTTCTCAAGCAGTGAGCGTCAGAGGACTCATCAGCACAACTGCGTCATCGACACAACAGTTACAAATGGGATTCTCGCTCAGCGGCACAGGCACAGCAAATATTCAAGTGCAATTCGACTCGTCAAATGTCATTCCAGGAGAAATCTCAAATCCAAATTTCGTCGTTTCACAAAATGGGAATGCCATCTCTGCGAACGCGGACAAGTCATTTACTGTTTCAACAGCGTCGCCGACAAACATTGTTGTTTCTGCACCGTCGCAGACAACGGGCGAGACTGTCCTTGAAGTTTCAGTGCTCACGCCATCGATCGGCGTGATTGAGTTTTCCGGCAGGGGCGCAGTAACAGCTACACAACAAATCATTCTCGGATTCCTCGCAAGCGGTGCAAATGTACGCGCAATCGCGGACGCGACGGGGAAAAAATTATCTGATGCTGGTGTGAGCGGTGTGACAGCTGATCCTGCACTTGTCTTCAACCTTGTCAGTCCGACGCAATCAGTCGTCGGTGTCAATAATGATTGGCAGCAGTTGTCGACTGCGGACCAATCACGCCTTGGCGCATACGCACCATCTGCATCCGACGCCAAAGCTGCGGCGTATCCTCTTGACGTCGTGTCTGGCGATTCATATACACTCAATGTGAATGGAACAGCTGGAGAAGCGCTTGGCGAAATTTCTTTCGTTAAAGTCAGTACTCCGGTGTCAAATTCTCCAACGTCTACGCAATTGTCAATTCCAGATACGCTTGTTTACAATATTTCACGACCACGATTCGTGTACGGGAATGAGACTCATACGAGCGCCGCTGGTTATAATTACATCATTCCTGCGAACCAGATTGGGCAGAAATTTTATTCATGCGCAGTCAGCTCGCTCCCATCCGCATTCTCATCGTTCACAAATGTGAATCCTGTTTCTGCTCCTGTAGTCGGACAACAATGTCCAGTCGTGTCTGGATTCGCATGTTCGCCTGAAGGTTATTTCACTAACAAAAACATGAGTGACGACGGCAACATGAGCGTTGTCGCAACTGCAGGCACTCAAAGTGGTCAAGACAGCGAAAAATTCGGTTGTTGTCCCGTCGGTCAATGTTACGCAGCAGGTCAATGCTGGCAGAACCAGACATATCTCGCTGGAAGCAAGCCGATCCAGCTGTATGCATCTGATTCAGACAGATTCCGATGTGAAGGTGGCTCGTGGCAGACTGCGACTCCGAAACAGAATTTCGATGGTTCTGATTTTGGATACTGTCCGTCTGAATCACAATGTCTCGTCACCTCTAATCCGACTGCAGGCCAGCCGTCGTGCATAAATTCGGGCGATTATTATCAGAATTATTATTGCGACGGACGCACTGGCGTCGGCACATGGACTTCCAAGACAGCTATACTCGCATCGCAGATGATCAATTATGCACGAGGAACGCTTGGTTGGTCTAATGGAACGTTGTATTGCGATGATTATACAAGTACGCTCAACGTTTTGAGCACGAGCTCAGATAACTCTTTGCAAACATCTGTTTCTGCGATATTCAAAGGCATCAATTCTGCGAACGGATATGATTGCTCGACAAGCGGCTCAAGTCTTACTGGTTCTGCGCCAGATCCTTGTGTCAACAATTTCTGCGTCTTCGCTCCAGATCCATCGATCAGCGGCGCGAAACCGATCTTCGGTACATCATTGAACCGCAATTTCTCGACTATCAATAATCTCGGCTCAGTCTTTGAGAGCACATGTGCAAATCTCGACGGCGCTTACAATCCATCACAAGCATTCGCGAAGTGCAGCGGAAACAATAATTATCAATATAACTCAAACTTGAGTCTTGTTCTTTACGATCCTAATGTACAAGGATTCTTCGCGAGCTCTTGGACGTCAATCAAAAACTTCTTTGCCGATATTTTCGGCGGCACGCAAGCGAAAGCGGAATATTCCGTTATCCCGCAAAGCCAACTATTCACACGATTCTATTATACATACAACAAAGATCCATCGATAAATCCTTCATTGATCGCATTCAACGAACGCCGATATAATAATCAAGTCGGCGGTGCTGTCAGCTATTATGTCTTCTCGATAAATACTGCGCCGACACCGATGACTGTGAACATATGCAACGATATTGTCATTCCATTCAATCAACAACAGAACAAAAATAGTCCGAACAATTGGGTCAACTGCACGGGTACGGCAACAAGTGCACTCGTCGTCGGAGATCTTGACGGTCATGCAGATAAATTGTGGCCAAAACTGACTGGTCAGTTGCGTCCGAATGTGGATTTTGGTGTCGGACCGACTGCGACTGGAGCGACGAGTTCATCATCTTATTCTGAACCAGGCGGCCCGACAATCACATCATTCACAGTCACGCCGACACAACTCGCGCAAGGCGGAACATTCGCGGTTTCTGCTTCAAGCACGCAAGGTCAATCATATCTTGCGAAGCAACGTGTCTTTGTCGTCGATTCGCAAGGCGGAGTGTGGACGCCAGCTTCATCGAGCACAACAACGAGTATGACTGTGAGCGATCAAATATCTACTGCCCAGAACCCACAGAGCTTTTACCACGG